>JAQTVK010000080.1 GCA_028706795.1 Candidatus Omnitrophota bacterium
CGGTGCACGCGCCGCCGGCTGTCGCGTTGGAACTCGTGACATACGGGTACGTGCCGTGGTCGACGTCAAGGAGCGTCCCCTGCGCGCCTTCGAGCAGGAGCCTTTTTTTCTTCTTGACCGCCTCGTTGAGGATTATGGTGGTATTGCAGGCGTACTTCGCTATCTTCTTCCTGTATTCGACGAACTGGTTATAGATCTCGTCGAACGAGAACCCTGAATGGCCGTATAATTTCTGCAGGGTCTCGTTCTTTGCCGCGATATTCTCGCTTAATTTCTTTTTGAAGAGCTCATCATCGAGGAGGTCTGCGAGCCTGATTCCGCTCCTTCCGACCTTGTCGACATAACACGGCCCGATGCCGCGGCCGGTCGTGCCTATCTTCTTGCGGCGCTCGCTTATCCGGTCTATCTCCTTGTGATAAGGAAATATGAGATGGACCTGGTCGCTTACCTTCAGGTTGTCGTCGACTTCTATCCCTTTGGAGCGCAAATTTTCTATCTCGCTTATCAGCGCCTCCGGGTCGACGACGACGCCGTTGCCGATGACGCAGGTCTTGCCTTTATGCAGTATCCCCGACGGGACAAGGTGTAAAATAAACTCTTCGTTGCCGATGACCACGGTGTGGCCGGCGTTATTGCCGCCCTGGTACCGCACGATATAATCGGCGTCGCGGGAGAAGATATCTATTATCTTCCCCTTGCCCTCGTCTCCCCACTGCGCGCCTACTACGACTGTGTTTTTTGCCATATTAGAATTTTATCAACCTTGCGTCTAAGACATATTTCGCCGAACGTATCTCTTGCATGACAGGCGCCGGGATCTCCTCATCGAGGTTCAGGACGGTCAGCGCATGCCCGCCTACTTTTGTCCTGCCGAGGGTCATGCCGGCTATGTTTATCTTGTGCTGGCCGAGGACCGTGCCTATCTGGCCGACGATGCCCGGTTTATCTTCGTTGGAAAGTATCAACAGGTATCCGGTCGTCGAGGCCTCGACGTAGAAATCGTTTATCTTGACTATGCGCGGGTTCTTCCTCGGCGAGAGAGTGCCGGCGACTACCACCTTGCCCTTATCGGTCTGCGCCTCTACGATGATCAGGTTGGAGAACTCCTCGGCCTGCGAGGTCTTCGTCTCGACGATCTTTATCCCACGCTCCTTGGCTATAAACGAGGCATTGACGAAATTGACCGTCTCCTGGAGTATGGGCGTCAGGAGCCCTTTCAGGAAGGCGATCGTCACCGAAGCGAGATCATGCTCTATTATCTCGCCCGAATACTGGACTTTTACTTCCGCTATCCTCGCATCGGCCATCTGGCCGATCACAAGCCCCATCTTCTCTGCGAGTGTGATGTACGGGCGTATGACCTTGTATATCTCCGGGTCGACGCACGGGACGTTGACGGCGTTCCTGCAGCCGCGGCCGAGCAAAGCGTCGGCGACCTGTTTGGCGACCTCGATGGCAACGTTTACCTGAGCTTCCTCCGTGGACGCGCCAAGGTGCGGTGTCGCTACCAGCTTATCGGTCTTGAACATCGTGAAATCTTTCGGCGGTTCTTCCTCGTAGACGTCGAGGGCCGCGCCTGCGACCTTGCCGGACTCGAGGGCCTTGATGAGCGCCTTCTCGTCGATGATGCCTCCGCGCGCGCAATTAATCAGCCGTACGCCCTTCTTCATCTGCTCGAATTCTTTTTCGCCGATAAGGTGCTTAGTCTCGTTCGTTATCGGGGTATGGACGGTGATGTAATCGGATTCCTTTATTATATCTTTTATCTCGACAAGCTCGACGCCGAGGTCATTGGCCTTCTCGACCGTAAGGAACGGGTCGTAGGCGATGACCCTCATGCCGAACGCCATCGCGCGTTTTGCGACCTCGGTGCCTATGCGGCCGAGGCCGATGATGCCGAGCGTCTTGCCGTATAGCTCGACGCCCATATACTTGCCCCTGTCCCACTTGCCTTCCCTCAATGAGGCATTCGCGTTCGGGACGTTGCGCGACATCGAGAGCATCAAAGACCATGTATGCTCGCAGGTGGATATCGTGTTACCGGCGGGCGTGTTCATGACGATGATCCCGCGTTTCGAGGCGGCTTCAGCGTCGACATTATCCAATCCTACGCCCGCGCGTCCGATGACTTTAAGTTTCGTCGCGGCTTCTATGATATCCTTGTTGACCTTCGTGCTGCTGCGGACGACGAGGGCGTCATAATCCTTTATGATCGCCTTCAATTCTTCGGGAGGCAGCTTGAGTTTAACATCAACCGAGAGTTCCTTTTCGTCTTTTAGGACCTTTAATCCTTCCTCAGACAGCGCGTCGCTTACGAGTACTTTGTACATGGTCACGCTCTCCTAATTATATTAAGCTGGTTCTACGGGGCCCCTGTCGCGGCCCTCAAGCAGGACTTCCTCGGCGGCTTCGACCCCGACGCCGGGTTCGCCCCTGAATCCCATTTCGGCGAGCGCCATGCCGAGCACGGCGATTGTCATAAGTACATCCGTATCTGTTATATAACCCATATGAGCAATGCGGATGACCTTGCCCTTGAGCTCGGCCTGGCCGCCGGCTATGCCGACGCCGTATTTATCCCTCATATGTTTTACGAGTTTCTCGCCGTCTATGCCCTCGGGGACGCATACAGCCGTCACGCCGTTCGAAGGCGCGGTCGGGGCGAATAATTTAAGGCCCATCGCCTCCATCGCCTCGCGGGTCGCGACAGCCAGTATCTTGTGACGGTTGAATATGACGTCGAGGCCTTCCTTTTTCATCATCCTCAGCGTCTCGCGCAGCGCGATGACCAGCGATATCGCCGGGGTGAAAGGCGTATCTGTCGACTCGATGGCCTTCTTTGCCTTCTTCAGGCTCAGGTAATACTTCGGGCACTTCGACTTCTCGACCTTCTCCCACGCCTTATTGCTAAGGCAGATGAAGGCCAGCCCCGGCGGGATCATCAGGCCCTTCTGCGAACCTGAGACCACGACGTCTATCCCCCATTCGTCGGCCTTTATATCTTCGGCCCCTAGGCCGGATATGGCGTCGACGACGATGACCGCGTTATGGCTTTTTGTCACCTGCGCGATCGCTTTTATATCCGTCAGGACACCGGTCGAGGTCTCGCAAAGGGTCGTAAATACCGCTTGTATGCCCGCGTCCTTCTTCAATTCCGCCTCAATGGCCTTAGGGTCGACTGCTTTGCCCCACTCTACGTTTATTATTATAGGTGTAATGCCGTATGCCTTGCAGAGTTCTGTCCACCGTTCGCCGAATTTACCGCCCTGTACGCATATCGCCTTGTCTCCGGGCGAAAGCAGGTTGGCGACGGCAGCTTCCATAGCGCCTGTACCCGAGGACGTGAACGTTATGACGTCGTTCTTAGTCTGGAATACGTATTTTAAGAGTTCGCAGACTTCCTTGAAAATCTCCATGAACTCCGGCGTCCTGTGATGGATTATCGGTTCGGCCATGGCGAGCAATGCCTGCGGCGGGACAGGCGTGGGTCCCGGCGTCATAAGATAATTTTTCTTCATTCCTTACCCTCCTAGGTTTGTATAGGTAAACGTTGATATATAGTAGGCTTCAGGGCCATTTTTCTTGGCGCGGCCTTCGGCGCCTTCCTGCATTTCTTCTCGAGTGCTATCTCCAGGACCTGGTCCATATACTCGACGGGTATTATCTTCAGGTCCTTCAATACGCCCTTCGGTATCTCCACGAGGTCCTTTTCGTTCTCTTTAGGTATTATGACCGTCTTTATCCCTACCATGTGCGCGGCGAGTATCTTCGACTTGAGCCCGCCTATCGGCAGGACTTTTCCGCGGAGGGTTATCTCGCCTGTCATCGCGACGTCTTTCTTGACCGGGCATTTCGTCAGGCTCGATATGAGCGCGGTCGCCATCGTGATGCCGGCCGACGGGCCGTCTTTCGGTATGGCTCCCTCGGGTATGTGTATATGTATATCCAGCTTTTTATAAAAATTATCGTCGATCCCGAATTCCCTGGCGCGCGAACGGATATAGCTCAACGCCGCCTGCGCCGATTCCTGCATGACCTCCCCGAGCTTGCCGGTAAGGGTCAGCTTCCCTTTCCCTGTCATGAGGGTCGTTTCTATGGAGATGATATCGCCGCCCGCCTCTGTCCAGGCAAGGCCGGTCGCGACGCCGACCTCGTTCTTCTCTTCTTTCTTAGGCTCGGTGAACTGGACCGGGCCGAGATATTTTTCTATCTTCGCGCCGGAGAGGCGGAGCTTAAGGTCCTTCTCCTTTTTCACGACGTCCTTGGCTATCCGCCTGCAGACACGCGCTATCTCGCGCTCGAGATTGCGGACGCCCGCCTCGCGCGTATACCTGCGCACTATCCTTAATATGGCATCCGCAGTGAATTTTATATTCTCTTCCTTAAGACCGTGCAGCTTTATCTGCTTGGGGATAAGGAAACCTTGCGCGATCTTCACCTTTTCGTATTCGGTATAACCCGAAAGTTTTATTATCTCCATCCTGTCCTGCAGCGGCAGGGGTATATTGTCCTGGAAGTTCGCGGTCGTGATGAACATGACATCCGACAGGTCGAACTCGACCTCGAGGTAATGGTCTGAAAATGTGGAATTCTGCTCCGGGTCGAGGACCTCGAGCAGAGCGGCTGCCGGGTCGCCCCTGAAATCCGTGGACATCTTGTCTACCTCGTCCAGCAGAAAGACCGGGTTCCTCGATTTCGCTTTCCTTATGGATTGTATGACGCGGCCCGGGAGCGAGCCGATATATGTCCTGCGGTGGCCGCGTATCTCGGCCTCATCGCGCACGCCTCCAAGGGAGACGCGGACGAAATTACGACCGAGCGCCCGCGCGATGGACTTCGCCAGCGAGGTCTTGCCTACGCCCGGAGGCCCGACGAAACAGAGTATCTGGCCCTTCATCGATTTCACGAGCTTGCGGACGGCGAGGTATTCGAGGATCCTCTCCTTGGGTTTCTCGAGGCCGTAATGGTCCTCGTTCAATATCTTCTCGGCGTTCCTGATGTCGAGGTTGTCATCTGTCCTGGCAGACCACGGCAGCGCGACGAGCCAGTCGATGTAATTACGCGAGACGGTCGCCTCCGGGGAGGTCGGATACATCCTCGAAAGTTTCTCGACCTCGCGCAGCGCTATATCCAGCGCCTCCTTCGGCATCTTCGCCTGTTTTATCTTTTCCTTGAGGTCATCGAGCTCGTTCTTGTAATCGTCCTTCTGGCCGAGCTCCTTCTCGCTGGCCTTGAGCTGTTCCTGGAGGAAATATTCCTTCTGCGCCTTCTCTATCTGCTTCCTGACGGTGGATGATATCTTTTTATCTATCTGGAGTATGCCGATCTCGGAATTGAGG
>JAQTVK010000081.1 GCA_028706795.1 Candidatus Omnitrophota bacterium
CTGTTACGGAACTTCGCGTAAATATAAAGGGGCCTGAAATCGAAATCCAGCCTCCTCTTCGGCTCATACCCGGTGGCGCCTATCTCGTATCTCTTTATGCCGTGCTCTATGCACCAATTCAGCGAATCGCGGAACCTTACGAAATAAAGGTGGTAGTCGTGAGCGATAGAATAATCGAAACCGACGTAATAATCTATCATCACGTCCTTCGACACCAGGCAGAGCTGGAACGCGGCGAGTTTCCCGTTTATCCTCCACAGGAAAAATTTCACCCGGCCCTGCATATTCACGGATATATTCCTGAAAAAATCCTCCGTCAGCAGCTCAAAACCCATATCGTGCCTTGCGACCGTATCGAGATAGAGCTTGTAGGCATCCCGCAGCGCGCCTTCTTCAAGCCTCTCCGATATTTCCAGGTCGAGCTTGACGAGGTTATCCACTTTCTTGAATTTCCTCCTCAGGTCGTACCTGGTAGCTCCGCTTAAGCTCTTCAGGTACTCCTCGAAATCCTTGAAACGGACATCGAGCTCGGCAAAGGGAAGGCTGTCGAGTTTGGAAAAACCGTGTTTCTTGAGCGGGTCGAGCGCCGCCGCATAACTTTTATCGAAATCTTTGAACGCCAGTATCGGGGCCTTCTCCTCCGCGGCTATCTCTTCCATGCCTCGGAGGATCGCCTCTATCACGGCATCTTTATCGCCGGTTATGCCCATCCTCCCCAGCCCGAGCGGCATGCCGCAGATCAGCGCCTTGACGTTTAAAATACCTGGCAGGCGCTTTTTGACCGAGTTCGTTACGCGTTTGAACGGCCCCATAATGCTCGTATCCAGCGGATATTTCATCAAAAAACAGGGCGCGACGCCGACCGGAGTCCCCCCGTCATAGGCCATTATATAATAAAAGGTAAATTGCTCCAGGCCGGATCCGTCCAGGGTCCTGTAAAAATCATAACCTTCAAGGACGTCGGGGAAAACCCTGTTCCAATCTCCTTCAGGTATCTCGGATATCTTTCTTGAGATATTAGTTTTCAGCGGCGGCCCATCGCGGTGTTTTGAAGCCATCAAATTCATCTCTTCCGCTTGTTATGCCATTTTATGATCTCGCCGGATATATCCGCCATTACCAGGAAGAAGGCAACGGCCATCAACCATAATTTTCCGGCATCGAGCGGTTCATTCTCCACCATGAACTTTCCCTTCAGGTAGAACGCTATGACTACCACGGCGATCCACAGCACCGGCTTGTATTCCTGGCTGCGGAAAAAGCGCTCGGAACTGAAGCCCCATTTCTCCCCTTCCCTGTACGGGAAGGGCGTCGGGAAGAGCGCCGGGACCTTCTTTTTGTAGGCCGCGTATTCCTTGAACTTCCCTCCCAGCAGCGCTTCTTCTTCTTTTATCGTACCCGCGTATACGATAGCCATTACGGCCAGCAGGGCCGCGCCGATGTAATAGACTTTCAGGAAGATGATAAAACCCGCGACCAGGAGCATCGTCCCGAGGTAGAGGGGATGCCGCACGAAGGCATACGGGCCGGAAGTCGTAAGCTTCTCCGTTTTTATCGCGTAACCGTTCGCCCACATCCGGATAAGCTCGCCTGCGGCGATGAGCCAGATGCCGTACCTCAGCGACCTGTCGTCGCAATTCGCGAAAATGATCATGAACACCGCGAACGGGTATAAGACCGCGAAGCGCAACTTAAACCAGCGCTTAAGCCTTTCCTTTATGTCCATATTTACCTTTCTCTAAAAAATATTGAGGCAAATTCTGGGGGAAAACCGAGGCCGCCAGGATCAGGCAGCCGTACCGGCGATGCCCTTCTTCAGGGCCTCCTCGAACAGGTCTACGGCCAGGTCGATCTCGCTCTCCTTGATGTAGAAAGAAGGCGCGATAGTGAAGACGTTCTTGTAATATCCGCCCACATCGAGGATGAGCCCCCGTTTCTTGGAGCCGGCCCTAAGGTTCCCGCTCAAGCCGATGTTCATCATAGCGTCGGTGAGCTGCCTGTTCGGCGTGAATCCGTCTTTATGGCAGATCTCCACCCTTAACGCGAGCCCGAGCCCGGATACATCGCCTATCTGCGGGTATCTCTTCGCCAGGTTCTTGAGCCTCGATACGAAATATTCGCCTTTCTTCGGGACGGAGACGGCGAAATTCTCTTCTTCCATTAACTTGAGGGCCTCCAATGCCACCGCTGTCCCGAGCGAATTTGAGGAAAAAGTCGAGTGCGTCATCCCGGCGGGAAAAACGCTGGGAGAGATCAGTTCCTCCTTCGCCCAAATGCCGGAAAGCGGGTTCAGGCCGTTCGTCAGCGCCTTTCCGAAGACGATTATGTCCGGCGTCACATTGAAATGCTCGAGCGCCCAGAATTTGCCGGTCCTGAAGAAACCCATCTGGACCTCGTCATCTACCAGCAATATTTTATACCTGTCGAGGACCTCTTTCAGGCCCGAAAAATAATCCCTCGGCGGTATTATATAGCCGCCGGTCCCCTGGACAGCCTCGATATAGAACGCGGCGAATTCGCACTTGTTAGTCTTGTTGTTGACGACCGAATAATATTCGGATTCGAAGAGCCGCTCGAACTGCTTCAGGCAGTAGAGGTCGCAATAATCACGCTTCTTGTCGTATGGGCACCTGAAACAATAAGGATAGGGTATGAAACAGGCCCTGTCCGAGAAGTGGCCGTATTTTTCCCTGTACCGGTAACTCGAGGTGATGGATGAAGCGGCCAGCGTACGGCCGTGATAGCCTCCCATAAAAGCGAAGACGAGCGATTTGCCGCCGGTAGCGTTCCTGACCACCTTAAGGGAATCCTCTATGGCCGCGGAACCTCCGACGTTGAAATGGACCCTTCCTTTTGTCTCGTAGGTCCGCTCCATCCTCTGCGCCAGTTTTGTCGCCACGAGTATCTTTTCTTCGTGCAAATACTGGCAGGCGAGCTGGGGCAGTTTATCGAGCTGCTTTTTAAGGGCCTTATTAAGGCGCTTGTTCTTGTAACCGAAGTTGGCGGCCGAATACCACATCTGGAGGTCGAGATATTCGGTCCCCTTCTTGTCATAGAGGTAGATCCCCTCGGAACGGTCGAAGATATTCAGCTTGTCCGAATAATGGACGGTATCACCCCATGAACAGTATTTAGCTTCCAGGTCCAGGAGCTTATTTTCTTTTGACCGCGGAGAGCTCTTGTCCGCCTTCTGTCTCGTCAACATTACCCGCCTCCTCAAGCCAGCGATAAACGTCGCCTAAATTATTGAACGGTATGAATTCTTTTTTAGTCCTAGTAAAATGTTCCTGAAGGCTTCCCTTAGCGAATACGATATCGGAATGTTCGGCCGGGCAGATATCGGAAAGGCCGTCTCCTATATAGATATTGGTCCTGCCGCGCCTGCCCAATTTAGAGATGTGCATCTTCTTGCAGTTCGCGCAATGGGAACAGGACCTGTCGGTATGCGGGAAGGTCGGGATGAGCTTGTTTTTTGAGAAACGCAGCCGGTTCGAATATAGTTTTATGCCGTGCGCGCCGTTGTTGCGCAATATGCGCTCTATGAAGAAGGAAAAACTGTCGCTCAATATCGCGGTCTCGGCTCCTTTGTGTTTCAGGAAGGCGAAGAGTCCCTGGAAATTATCGTCGAGCCGGACCTTATCAAGATAACGGGAGAGCTTTGGTTTCGTCGCCCTGACCGAACGCATCTGCCACTTCAGGCATTCCCTTGAGCCGATCTCCCCTTTCTGCCACGCGTTCTCAAAGACCACCCAATCCCTGTTGATCGAGAATTTCTCGATGATATCGTCGAGCACGTCGAAATGGGTCATGGTATTGTCGAAATCGAAATAGACGTTGCATTTGGAAAAATCGAGCGGCATCTTTACCATTATTTCGCGTCTCCGTTGTGTATTTTTTCGAAGAACTTCTCCATCCTGGCGGTCACGGTCTTGCGCTCCTGGTCGGCCGTAATGCAATGGTAGGAATCATATAACATCACCATCTCTTTTGTCTTCGAACCGACCCCGTCATAAATGAACTGGGAATTTTTTACGCTCGACATGTCGTCGTCCTTGGCCTGGATGAGCTGGACCGGCACGGTTATGCTCTTAAGCCTCCCGGTCAAGTACCTGACAAGCGATTTAAGCTGGCAGAGCAAAACGACCGGGAAGAAAGGGTAGCCGTATTCGGCGATCTTCTCGGTATTGTTGATGTCCGCGGCCGAATAATAGCTATGCAGGCGCTCCCTCATCTGTTTGTTCTTCACTCCGTACGGCGGGTCTTCCTTGTGGTAGAAAAAATTCCTCAACGGCGTATAGGTAGCCAACGGGAAAAGGAAATTATACCAGGGGGTGTTCCAGCCGTCGTAGAATAGCGTCGGGGAGAGGCATGATACGCCCTTTATTTTTTCGGGAAACTCATCGGCGAGCAAGAGGGCAAGCAGGGCACCCATAGACAACCCCGAAACGACTATAAATTCATGGTCGTCCTTGACCTTCATATAGGCTTCCCTGGCCGACTGGTAGAACTCCTCCCATTTCGTATCTTTCAGGACGTCGAGAGGCGCGCCGTGGTTTTTCAGGCGCGGGCATATGACGGTATAGCCCCTCTTATTCAGGGCCAGGCCCAGGTTTTTCATCTCGTTCGGCGTGCCGGTCAGCCCGTGGATAAGTATAGCCGCACAGCCGTTCTGTCCCTTTAAAAATATCCCATCACCCAACTGGAAAAGGTCCTTCTTGGCGGCCCTTCCCGGGTTGAGAGAAAATATCAATGCCATGGCGTTAAGTATACCCCATTTTCTTTAATTTTGCCAGAAAAAAACCTTCCATATATTCATTCGGGAGTATCCTCATGGCCAGGCCCAGGTCATTTGAGAACCTCTTCCCTTCCCATGATGCAAGGCCGCGGACTTTGTTCGGCAAAGGTACATCCAAGGGCACCGCGCGGAGGCCCTCGAACTTATTCAAGGCCCAGTCAACCACATCCTCGTTCTCCTCAGGGGAGAATGTGCAGGTCGAGTAGACAAGCTCCCCTCCCGGCTTTAACGCCGAGATCCCGGAATATATGAGGACTTTCTGCGTATGTGAAAGGTCCGCAACTTTCTTCCGGCTCCAGGGCTTAAAGGTCTTCGGGTCACGCAGGTAAAATAACGCCTCTCCCGAACACGGGGCGTCGACCAGGACTTTGTCGAAATACCCCGGATATTCCTTTCCCATTGCCATGCCGTCCGCCAGCAGGGCCCTGGCGGTATCCGCTCCCTGTATCTTCAGCGTCGCCAGGAGTTTCTGGTGCCTTATCTCCATCTTCTCGACCGCGACG
>JAQTVK010000082.1 GCA_028706795.1 Candidatus Omnitrophota bacterium
GAGCGCTCAACAGCGTCCTGCCGAAGGATATAGCGATAAAGGAAGTGAAGGAGGTCCCGCAAAAATTCAATTCCAGGTTTGACGCGAAGTCAAAGCTCTACCGCTACACGATAATGAACGGCTTATCCCGCTCCGCGATATCCGGGAATTTCACGGTATACCTTCCTTATAAGCTTAATCTTGCGCTGATGAAAAAAGAGGCGAAAGTCCTTGCAGGAAAGCATGACTTCAAATCTTTCCAGGCCGCTGATAGGGTCGAGCGCTCATCGGTTCGCACGATAAAGAGGCTTGATATAAAAAAGAAGGGCGAGGCGATAATTATCGATGTCGAGGCAGACGGATTTTTGTATAATATGGTAAGGAACATCGCCGGGACGCTGATAGATATCGGCCGCGGCAGGCTTCCGGCCGGGAGCATGGCCCGCATACTTAAAGCGAAGAACAGGAAGCTCGCAGGAGAGACGGCGCCGGCGAAGGGGTTATGTCTGGTGGAGGTCAAATACTAAATGGCCCAAAAGGTCAGGCAGGCGTGGGGGACAAAATTAGGGATAATCATGGCTGTCGCCGGTTCGGCAGTCGGCCTCGGGAATTTCCTCAGGTTCCCTGTTAAAGCGGCCAGTAACGGCGGCGGCGCATTCATGATCCCGTATTTCGTGGCGCTCCTATTATTGGGCATACCGCTCATGTGGATAGAGTGGTCGCTCGGCCGTTACGGCGGCGGATTTGAGCACGGCACGGCACCGGGTATATTCCATTCGCTCCTGCAGAAAAACCGTTTCGTAAAATATTTCGGGATAATCGGTATATTCGGGCCGCTCGTCATACTGATATATTACACCTACATCGAGTCGTGGACCCTCGCCTACAGTTTTTTTACTCTCACGGGTAAATACGCGGGCGCCGCCGGACAGGCGCAGATGCAGTCGTTCCTCGGCGCGTTCCAGGGTTTGGAGAAAAATCAGTTCTTCAGTTCGCTTAAGACAGCTTATATATTCTTTTTGGTCACTTTTTTCTTGAATATAACAGTGATCTATTACGGTATAAGGGGGGGGATAGAAAAAGTCTGTAAATGGGCGATGCCTGCGCTGCTCATATGCGGCGTCCTGCTCGCGGCGAGGGTGATTACTTTAGGAGCCCCGAACCCCGCAATACCCGCCTGGAACTCGTTTAACGGCCTGGGGTTCCTGTGGAACCCGGACCTTTCGGCGCTTAAGGACCCAAAAGTATGGCTCGAGGCCGCCGGACAGATATTCTTCACGTTGAGCGTCGGGATAGGCGTCATACTTACCTACGCGAGCTATTTAAAGAAGACTGATGACGTCACGTTGTCCGGGCTGACCGCGGTAAGCACGAACGAGTTTGCCGAAGTAATCCTCGGGGGAAGCATAGTGATCACCGCGGCGTTCGCTTTCTTCGGCCCGATAGGCGCGCAGGATGTGGCGAAGAGCGGCGCTTTTAACCTCGGGTTCGTGACAATGCCTTTAATATTCCAGGAACTCTCATTCGGCGCATTCTTCGGTTTCATCTGGTTCCTCATGCTATTCCTTGCCGGTATAACTTCGTCGGTATCCCTCGCCCAGCCTGCCGTGGCGTTCATGGAAGATGAATTCAACCTGACAAGGAAGAAGGCGGTAACGATATTGGGAGCCGTAGCTTTCGTTCTTTGCCAGCCGGTGATATTTTTCTTAAGCAGGGGAGTACTCGACGAGCTCGATTTCTGGGGCGGGACGTTCTGCCTTGTCCTATTCGCGACTATCGAAACTATCCTGTTCACATGGGTATTCGGGATAGATAAGGCATGGGAGGAGATGCACCACGGCGCAGAACTGCGTATCCCCCGTGTATACAAATTTGTAATGAGATATGTGACTCCGGTATTCCTGATAGTTATCCTCGGCTGGTACCTGGTGCATTCCGGCATGGATATGCTCCTAATGAAGAACGTAAGCCCGGAGAACAGGCCCTATATCTTCGGGACGAGGCTTATGCTGGCTGCCGTGCTGATAGGGCTGGCGGTGGCGGTAAAGGTTGCGTGGCGGGGAAAGAAAGCAGGCGCCAAAGGAGGACAAACGAAATGAACCTCGGCGGCTGGACCTTTATCATCCTTTCCTGGGGTTTTATTATTTGTCTTGCCATCTTCTGTTTCTATAAGGTTTTTTCCAAGAAAAGCGGCCTCGATTAAAAAAAATCTAAAATTACCTTTGCTTTCGGCAAGTATGCATGTATACTATTTAATAGTATAAGGAAAGCGGTCCGGATATTTTCTTCCGGAGGTGCAGCGTGGATGGTCGGGCCGCCATCCGATTAAACGATCGGGTGGTTTTTTGTTTCTTGGAAAGGACTGAATATGCAATTACCCCAAAACATTTCCCTTATTATTGTCCCATTATCGGTCTTCCTGGCCGTTTTTGCATTCGGCTATGTTTTGAGGGGGACGATCTTCAGGCGTTTGTCCCACTGGGCCGGAAAGACGAGGACGGATATTGACGACATAATAATAAATTCGTCGAGAGGCCCGTTCCTTATATGGTGCCTGATGCTGGGCATTTATCTTGGCCTTGAATCCTCTCAACTGCCGCAGGACTGGGTCCATATAGCCGGCAAGATACTTCTCGTCCTCGGCCTTATCTCCATTATGCTCGCGCTCGCGAATATATCGACGAGGGCCATAAAGAGCTATTCGTCCGTTATTGAATCCGCACTGCCCGTGACCTCGCTCACCCAGAATATAAGCAGGATAGTTATATTCGGCGTCGGCATCCTGGTCATATTGAATACGATGGGGATATCAATTACCCCCATTCTTGCCACGCTGGGCGTGGGTGGTCTCGCCGTTGCATTGGCGCTTCAGGATACCTTATCGAACCTTTTCGCGGGGTTCCATATAATCGCCGCCAGGCAGGTCAAGATAGGAGATTACATAAGGCTTGAATCGGGCGAGGAAGGGTATGTGACTGATATAAATTGGAGAACAACGCGGATAAGGATGCTCCCGAATAACGTCGTCCTCGTGCCGAACGCGAAGCTTACGCAGGCCATCATCACTAATTATTACCTTCCCGATAAAGAAATGGCCGTCCTTGTCAATCTCGGGGTACATTATGACAGCGACCTGAAAAAGGTAGAGAAGATAACCTGTGAGGTGGCGAAAGGGGTGATGGAAGAGGTACCGGGCGGCGTGCCTGGTTTCGATCCCTTTATCCGGTATAACAGCTTCGGGGACTTCAGCATAGGGTTTACCGTAATCATGAGAGGGAAGGAATTCGTTGACCAGTATCTAATCAAGCATGAATTCGTCAAGAGATTGCACGAAAGATATGCGAAAGAAGGGATAATCATACCTTATCCTATCAGGGCCATAAACTACGGACAGGAGGGCGAGAAGAAATGAGACGGTTGTTGCTCTTCATCCTGCCTATCCTGATAATAGTCGCGCTCGTCCTTACGGTCTTCGGCATATTCCAGGCCAGGATCGAGGAAGAGAAGCTGATGGACGAGCTTACAAGGAAGGCCAAGGCCGTCGCCGAGAGCACGGAACTGTCGGCAAAATATATCTTCATGCACAACGACCTTTCTTCGGCAGCAAGGCTCGCGGAGAGCTTCCAGAAACGCGAAAGGCTGCAAGGGTGCGTGATATATGATAAAGACGGCAATGTCATCGCCATAACAAGCCGCATAGCCGATTGGAGGGAGAAGGGAAAGCCGTATCTTCAGGAGGTATTAAAGACCGGGACGGCTCGCGCTTCCATGGAACAATTCAAGGAATATTCGGTCTATAGTTACGTACAGCCTATTTCGGATGACGAGGGCAATCTCCTTGGGATGGTGGAGATAATTTATGATACATCATACGTATTCTCGAGACTGACGGAATTATGGAAGAGCATAAGCGTGACACTTGTAACTCTTGTCGTCCTCATCGTCATCATAACCCTGGTCCTGCAGAGGCAGATCTTCATACTCCCCATCCTCCAGTTGACGGAATGGTTCCATCTCTTCCAGAAGGGCGAGACTGACGAACAGCACCCGATAACCAGGGAAAAAGGGGCCTTCGGTAAACTAGCCAGCGAGGTTGAGCAGGTCGCGTTGAGCCTCAGGATAGCCCGCAAGACGATCGTGGACCGCGCACAGGTCCGGCTTGAAAAAGAAGAGTTGTGGACCGATGCGAAATTGAGGAACCTGGTCCTCGCGAAACTGGGCGAGAACTCGCTGGTCGTCGTGTCGAACAGGGAACCTTATATGCATGTAATAGATGATATTTCCGGAAAAGCGAAATGCATAAGGCCTGCCAGCGGCGTAGTCACCGCCATCGACCCGATATTGAGAGCATGCGGCGGGACGTGGGTGGCGCACGGCAGCGGTAAAGCCGACAGGAAATTCGTCAACTCAAAGAACAAGCTGGCCGTACCGCCGGAAGACAACAAATATATCTTAAAGAGGGTCTGGCTGTCAAAGGAGGAAGAGGAAGGTTATTATTACGGGTTCTCCAACGAGGGGCTCTGGCCGCTCTGCCATATCACCCATACGCGGCCTATCTTCAGGGAGACGGACTGGCAATGGTATAAGGAAGTGAACCAGAAATTTGCCGATGCGGTCGTTGAGGAGCTGCCGGACAAAAATCCGTTTGTCTTTATCCAGGACTATCATTTTACCCTTTTGCCACAGATGATAAAGGCGAAAAAACCTAACGCCACTATAGCCCTCTTTTGGCATATCCCGTGGCCGAATCCCGAGATATTCGCGACATGCCCTTACCAGAAAGAGATCCTTGACGGAATGCTGGCATGTCACCTTATAGGTTTCCACGTCCAGTTCCACTGCAATAATTTCCTCGACACGGCGAACAGGCTCTTGGAATCGCGGGTCGACACGGAAAAATTCAGCATCGTCCGCGAAGGGAAAGAGACGATGGTCCGGGCATTCCCCATAAGCGTGGACAATTTTATGGGCAGCTATTCCAAACAGGATTCGGAGGAGGCCAAAGAACTGACGGAAGAATTCGGCCTGAAGGATAAGATCGTGGCCGTGGGCGTCGAGAGGATAGACTATACGAAAGGT
>JAQTVK010000083.1 GCA_028706795.1 Candidatus Omnitrophota bacterium
GTAGACGGCGTCCTCCACGAGGTCATCTCACCGCCGAAAGACCTCCAGTCGGCGATAATATCGAGGATAAAGATCCTTTCGGGGATGGATATCGCGGAGAGGAGGATCCCCCAGGACGGAAGGTTCCAGCTGAAGATCGAGAACCGCCAGATAGACTGCAGGGTCTCGACGATACCTACCGTATACGGCGAGAATGTCGTAATAAGGCTCCTCGACCTGAACAGCATCCTTTTGGGATTAAGCGAACTCGGTTTCTCCGTAGACATGCTCAACGTATATGAGAAACTGATACACAGGCCTTACGGCATAATCCTCGTTACCGGCCCGACAGGTTCCGGAAAGACGACCACGCTCTACTCCTCGTTAAGCACCATAAATTCCCCGGAAAAGAATATCGTAACGATAGAAGACCCGATCGAATACAGGTTAAAGCTCGTGCGCCAGATGCAGATCAATACGAAGGCCGGGCTCACCTTCGCCAACGGCCTGCGTTCCATCCTGCGTCAGGACCCGGATATCATAATGGTCGGCGAGATCCGCGACCTCGACACCGCCGAGGTGGCGATACAGGCGGCGCTTACCGGCCATCTTGTATTGTCCACGCTCCATACCAATGACGCCCCCGGCGCGATCGCGCGCCTGGTTGATATGGGCGTCGAACCGTTTTTGGTCAGTTCTTCGGTCTCGGCCGTGATAGCCCAGAGGCTCGTCCGGGTCATATGCAAGGATTGCAGGGAGAACTACGTTCCCTCCGCGAAATTACTGGAGGAGGTCGGCCTGTCATCATCGAAACAGGTGAAATTTTACCGCGGCAGAGGCTGCGACAAGTGCCTGCATACCGGGTATAAGGGGAGGATAGGCATATTCGAACTGATGCTGCCCGACGACGCCATAAGGGCTCTTACCGTCGCAAAAGCCTCTTCCACGGAAATAAGGAAGGCCGCCACTAAGAGCGGGATGAAGACGATGCAGGAGGACGGCATAGAGAAGGTCAGGGCCGGAATAACTACCCTCGAGGAAGTCATGAGGGTAACCCAACAGGAAGAATAGGCATGCCCATATACCGCTATAAGGCGAGAGACGAGTCGGGAAGGCCGGTAGGAGGCGTGATGGAAACCCCGACAGAGGCCGAGCTCGTAGAAAAACTCCGCAAGATGGGATACGTGATAACCGGGGTCTCCGCCGCCTCCGAGAGTTTCTCGTTCCGGGAATTTATCGGCGGGTTCGGCAGTATAAATCCCGAGGACATGATCTTTTTTAATATCCAGTTATCTAATATGCTGGACGCGGGCCTGCCGCTCCTGACCTCGCTTAGGACGATCTCCGCGCAGACGGAGAACAACAGGCTGAAAAAATTACTGGAAGACGTTACGGTCAAGGTGGAGACCGGCTCTTCGCTCTCCGAGGCGCTTATGGCCCACCCGCTGGCCTTTTCGAGGCTCACGATAAGCATGGTAAAGGCGGGCGAGGCGAGCGGCAACCTGGGCCTTGTGCTGAAGAGGCTGGCTGATTTCGGGGAGAACGAGCTGGACCTTAGGCAGAAGGTCAGCGGCGCGTTGTTGTATCCCGCGGTCCTGTCCATAGCCGCGACAGCCGTTATATTATTCATAGTCACGTTCATAATACCGAAGTTCGCGGATATATTCTTGCGGGCTGAGATCCCGCTGCCGCTTGTCACGCGCGTACTCTACGGCGCGGGGATAACGATAAAAGATTACTGGTACATTTTTGTCCTCGGCCTGACGGCATTTTTCCTGGCCGTGCGGATCTATGCGAACACGCGGGGCGGCCGTTTCAAGGTCGACGCCGTTAAACTCGCCATCCCTGTGATCGGGCCGCTCATGCGCAAGGCTGCCATAGCGAGGTTCGCCCGGATGCTGTCCACCCTTTCGGCGAGCGGTGTGGATATACTCGAGTCGCTGGAGATACTCGAGGTGACTATCGGCAACGAGGTCTTGTCGCGCGTGGTCGTGAAAGTGCGCGAAGCAGTGCGCGGCGGGAGCAAGATATCCGAGCCGCTTAAGGTGAGCGGGGAGTTCCCTTCGGATACGGTCCAGATGATCGCGGCAGGCGAAGAGACCGGCAACCTCGACCTCATGTTAAATAAGGTCGCCGATCTCTATGAGGCAGCTGTCGCTTACCATATAAAGAGGCTTACGTCTCTTCTCGAACCGGCATTTTTGTTAATAATGGGTTGTGTCGTGGCCGTCATCATGGCCTCGATATTGGTCCCGATGTTCGACCTGGTAAAGGTGTTAAGAAGGTGAGCGGTAGATGTTAGGGCAGCTACCATCAACGAAAGGAGGAAGCAAGATGAGGAAGGGATTTACGCTTGTAGAACTTCTGATAGTCATCATGGTCATCGCGATATTGATAGGCATCGCGCTGCCGAGGTTCGGAGGCATGCGCGACGAGGGCAACACCACCAAGGCCGCAGCGGAGTTGAGGACATGTCAGGCCGCTGTCGAGTCGTGGTATATGCACCGTAACCCGCATACCTATCCGCCGGCGGGGACCACCTGGGAGACCCAGTTGACGACGGCCACGCCGCAGATACTCGGCTCCGTCTTATACGACCCGTTCGGCGCCTCGGCGACGACCCAGTACAGGTACGCGCTAAACGGCGCGTATTATGTGATCTGGTCTTTAGGCCCCAACAGGACGAGCACGATAACCGGTATCAGCACTACGGGCACGATTACCCCGGCTGCTACAGGCGACGATATATTCGTCTCTAACGGGACTCCGGGATCGGGAGGTTTTTAGCCTTTGAGTAAGGCCGTCGCGCGCGGTTTTACGCTGATAGAGATCCTGATGGTTATTGCGCTTTTTGCGGCAGGCGCGGTAGTGCTTTTGCAGATATTCAGCATGGGGCTTTATGGCAGCGTCGATAATGAGAACACCATGATCGCTACCGCGCTTGCGCAGGAAAAGATGGAAATGATGCGCAATGTGCCTTATGCCTCGGTACTGCCCGAGGCTCGCGCGCAGGTCCCGAATTACACATCCTTTGACAGGGAGGTCCTGGTCGCTACGCCGGTATCCAACCTTAAGCAGGTGACGGTCAATATCTACTGGGACGGGAAGGCCGGGGACGTGAAGATATCATTGGTCACATATGTATCGAATATCATTTAGGCAGAGGCCGGGTTTTACCGTGGCGGAGCTCCTGATCGCTTCGGCGCTCGTCTCGGTCCTGATGGGCGCAATACTGGTCGCTTTCGTGATAGGGCTAAGGATATGGGAGACGGAAATAACGAGGGCCGCTTTTATCAAGGATATATCTTACAGCATGCAGGTGATGTCGGAAGACCTGAGACAAGCTACTTCTTTTGTCGCGACGACCAACAGGAACAGGGTAAGTTTTCTCATTCCGGACGTCAACGGCGACGGTTCTCCCGAGACTATCCGGTATAATGTCAGCAGAGGGAACCTCCGCCGCACCCAGAACGGCGCCGCGACACCGGTCCTGGCGAGGAACGTACAGAGCGTCACATTCAGGTATTACAGGCCTAATGATAATGTTAACCCGATGGGTAGGGTAGTCCGGTCGCAGATAAGGGTCGTGGAAATAGACCTGGTGTTGGCGGACGGCAACGAATCGATCCAATTCACGACCAGGGTCAGGCCGAGGGGGATATGAGGAGACGGGGTTTTGTGTTGATAGTCACATTTATATTTGTATTGGCCCTGGCTGCCATGGCGATGGTCACGGTCTCGCTCGTCTCTACCAATACGAAGTTCACGGGGTCACAGCTTGACGGTGCGAAGGCGCTATACCTGGCGCAGGCCGGCGTTGAAAACGTATTAAGGAGCGTCAGGGACGGGCACACGCCGCCTTCCGTGCCGGCGCCTATAACGCTCGGCGACGGGACGGTCGAATATCTATCGGTAGGGTTTCCCACTCCCAATAACTTGGCTATAGACCTGCTGGGGAAGGTCCCGGCCGGCCCTTCGTCAGGTAAAGAGATAAAAGCGCACGTCGTCGCTGTTTATTCGGATTCCGGGAACGGTAAATTCACCGCGTGCTCTTCCTGGGAAGAAAGTTACGAATGATAAACTTTAAGAAAAAAGAATCTTATATCGGGCTGGACATCGGCTCCTCTTATATAAAGGCCGTCGAGATGGAGATCGGCCCGGCCGGCAATATCATTTTGAAGAAGGCGGGCCTCGTCCCGAAACATGAAGGGATAAAGAAGGCCGTGGCCGGTATGCCTGCCAGGTCGGCAAGGGTCACCGTCCTCGCCGATTGTCCGGAAGGATGCATCCGTTATTTCTCGATACCGAAGATGTCGGACCGGGAGATATCCGAGGCGGTGAAATGGCAGATGAAAGATAAAGTATCCCTGCCGCTAGACGAGCTCGCGATGGATTATAAACTGCAGGAGATCGCCGAGGCCGGCGTGAGCAAATACAAAGTGAAGCTGGCAGCGATGCCGGCAAAGGCCATAGAGAGCATCGTAAAGGAGCTCGCAGGGGCGGGCATCAGTCCGGCCGCCCTCTTCCCGCCGCCGCTCGCCATAGAAAAACTGTCGGGCCGCCTGGGCCTCAAGGAGGGCGAGACGTCCGCGATAGCGGATATAGGCCATGATTATACCGGGATAAATATAATAAAGGATAACTCCCTTGTATTTACAAGAAGGGTTAATTCGGGCGGCGAGGCGATCACCAAGGACCTGAACCGTCCGGCGGCGGAACGCCTGGTCCAGGAGATCGAGCGGTCCCTCCATTATTACGGGGACGAATCCTCCGGAGACAAGGTCAAGACGGTCGTCCTTACGGGAGGCGGCGCGTCGATAAAGGGACTGGCGGAATTTTTGCAGGAGAACCTCGGTATCCCGGTCTTGCCGGGAGATCCTTTTAATGGGATCTCTTTGGCAAAGGGCGCGCTCGCAGATCCGGCGTGGACACCCGGCGTATTCGCCAACGCCGTCGGCGCGGCCTTAAGCGAGGGCAGGGGGATCAACCTTTTGCCTCCGGAATTAAAACAAAAGACCATATGCACGTTCGAGAAAGCG
>JAQTVK010000084.1 GCA_028706795.1 Candidatus Omnitrophota bacterium
GCCCGAATGCGAGGCTATAGCCGAAGAGTACCCACTGGATGGTTATCAGGCACATCACCATGAAACATTGCATCAGGATCGAAAGCACGTTCTTCCTGCGCACGAGGCCGCCGTAGAAAAATGCCAGGGCAGGTGTCATCATCAACACCAGCGCGGCGGACGTAAGAAGCCATGCCGTGTCGCCGGTGTCGACCTTCGCCGCGGGAGTTGTCTCCGCAGCAGCGACAACCGTCGCGATCACGGTGAAAAGCAGAAAAGCGGCGAAGAACCAGAACGCGCTTTTCCTTATCAGTTTTTTCATCTATTTATCCTCCTATTTTTTCCTGAACAGCTTGCTGAACGCGTCGAAATCTATGTCGACTTGTATTGTAACCGTATCGGCAAAGTTTCTGTTGTTGTAATGATCGAATCCTACAAGCAGCGAGATATTATCCGAGAATTTCCATGACCCGCCGAAATTCCAGCAACCGTAGGAACTCTTCGTCCCCTGGTATTCAACGCAAAGCCAGAGTTTGTCCGATATCTCGGACATAGTGCGCTCCCAAGCGCCGAAGACGTCGGCGTTGTCTTTTCCGCCGTTCGGACCCCGTAACAATTTGCCGTTGCCGTTAAAATATCCGACTGAGAAACGGCCGAGGTCGAGGTCCTTGATCTTGAATGTCTTCGCGGCTTTTCCGTATATCAGGTTGAAGTTTGTCTTGTCTGTCTTCGTCCCGATATCGTAAGCGCCTACAGCCAGGGCAGGGAACCATTCACCGAACGCACCTTCAGGTATCCCACCTTTTGCGT
Source organism: Candidatus Omnitrophota bacterium (assembly GCA_028706795.1). Lineage (GTDB taxonomy): Bacteria > Omnitrophota > Gorgyraeia > Pluralincolimonadales > Pluralincolimonadaceae > Pluralincolimonas. The sequence continues at coordinate 790 of JAQTVK010000084.1, forward strand.
TAAAATACATCGGATAATTGTCCAGGTCCCCGTACCCTGTCTTGTAGTCGAAACCGGCCTCGATGTTGAACCTCTCGAAAGGCAATACGCCGACCGTAAGCCCTGAATTCGTTATCGTGGGTACCCTGTTTTCAGATGAGTCCTTGCCTACCGGGATATATACGTCCGCGGGGGTAATGTGGATGACGCCGTACGGCTGGACGTCAGTGGATGGCGCCCAGATGTGGGTGGTGGCGGTCGCAAAACAGTCCGCGGGGGCTATTAATAAGGACAGCCCAATAATGCATAATACCGGCCAAAAGTTTTGACGGAACATCTTCCCATCTCTCTTTCTCCCAATGTCTTAACCAAAGTTAGTGTCGCGACCTTATCCGTATTTAGATCAGCTTCGGATTATAGATCGCTATCTTCACCGTTGACCTGTCGACACCGATGTCGTCAAAAGCTTCGGGACCGGCCCTGCATATGGGACAATCCCTGGGTGGCGCCTGCCGCTGTGTCAAGTAGCCGCACTTTGCGCACCTGTACTTCCTATTAAGATCATCTTCTTTGATCTTCATACCCGTAAGTATACGGACGAATGTTAAATCCGTATTACATCCGCGTTAAATCTTGATTAATCCTGCATGCGGGTGTCATGCCTTGAAATTTAACGCCTCGCGAAGAGCCGGTTTATGACGCAGTAGATATCTGGTAGAGGCGAGTAATAAAGAAAGGCCGAGAGAGGCTTAAATTTCAAGGCAAAAAAGCAGGTTACGGGATTAAGCGATGAATTTGTAGCCGATATTGCGGATGGTCTCGATAAAGGTATGCTTCCGGTCCTCTATCTTGCTGCGGAGGCGGCGGATATGGACATCCACCGTGCGGGTGCCGCCGTAATAATCATATCCCCAGATCTTGTCGAGCAGCTGGTCCCGGGAATAGACGCGGCCTTTGTTTGATGCGAGGAATTTAAGGAGCTCATATTCTTTGAACGTGAGCTCCACTTTGCTGCCGTTCAATGACACTTCATATTTGCCGACATCGATGGCCAGGTCACCGGCCTTTATCATGTCTCCGGAATCGGTCGGTATAATTTTTTTGAGGAGCGCCCTGACGCGCGCTACTAGCTCTGCGCCGTTAAACGGGGTGATTATGAAATCGCCTATGCCGGAAAGGTCATCGAGAAGCCTCATCCCGTCTTCCGGTAATATGGCAAAAACGGGCGTCTCCTTGAGGAACCTGTCTTTCTTGAAGGCGCGCAGGACAGACTGCGCTTCGAAATTCTTGGGAGAAGTAAAATCGAGGACTATGACATCCGGCCGCCTCTTCAGCGCTTCTTCGTAGACCGGTTTTATATCGGCCTCGTCACAGGAATAGACCTGGTAATCGGCGTCCCTTAATGCCTTTTTGGCGCGCTTAAGGCCTTCGTCCTCTATTCCCAGTAGAAGGATGCCGCTCACACTTTTACCGCTATTACGGAGATGCTGTTATTATCCGCGAACCCAATAGCCTCTTCCTTATCTATTATCAGCGTCTTCTTCGCCTCTATCGCCAGGCATCCGGCTTTAACTTCAGCCATCGAACGTATGGTCTGCGGCCCTATGACGGGTATCTCGAACTTCATATTCTGCTTAGGGCGCGCGACTTTTATTATTACCCCGCCGGGGCCGGCGAGCCGTCCACCGCGCCTTATCAACGCGTCGGTCCCCTCGATATCCTCGACCGCTATCACGGCCTTGTCCTTCACGAATATCGAAAGCCCGATATCCAGGCCGGCCACTTCCCTTGCGATCTTTATCCCGAACTTTATATCCTCTTCCTGCGCCGGGGACGGCCCCGCCTTCGTCAAAATGCCCTCTTTCGGGAGCAGGTCCTCGAGAAAGAGGGTCGAATCGAGCAGGTCTATCCCCGATGACCTCAATGTAGCGGTGATCATCGAAAGGAGCGTGTCGTCTTTTTTGTCGAGGGCCTTGACGAGGATAGACTTCATCAGCCCGTCGATCTTTAGCGTCTCATTGAATATACGGGATTTTGTGACCCCGCCGGCCATCACGGCTTTTTTGACGCCCTCGCCCTTGAAGATCTCGAGCACCTTGGAGAGTTCGCCGAGTTTTACCCAGTAAAATTTGTCGACGAGCTTTTCCACTTCGGGCCTGGTCTCGCCCTCGATGCCCACGGCGATGATCTTTACGCCCTTGGCTTTCGCCGCTTTTGCAAAAAGCAGCGGAAAATCGCTTTTACCCGCGATAAGTCCTATGGTGTCCATATTATTTTATCTTGAGATTCCCCGTTCCGAGGAGCTTACGAATTTCACGAGTTCATCGACTTCCGGGCACTTTGGCACATCCGCCTTGATCTGTTTTAGGGCGCTGGATATATTCAGTCCGGAATTGAATAATACCTTGAAGGCCTTCTTGAGGTTTGTTCTGGATTGCTGCGGGACTTCGGCCCTTTCGAGCCCGACCGTATTAAGGCCGTATATCTTTAACGGATGGCCGTCGCAATTAGAGAATGGCACTACATCCTGGGTGGCTTTCGAACAGCCTCCGATTATAGCCAGCCTCCCGATGCGAACGAACTGGTGGACGCCGCTCAACCCGCCGATGATCGCCTTTTCTTCCACGGTCACGTAACCGGCGAGGGCGACGCAGTTGGCCAGTATCGCCCCGTCCTTTACTACGCAGTCGTGCGCGACGTGGGAATACGCCATAAGCAGGACGTTATTGCCGACCACGGTCGAGGTTTCCCTGCCGGTGCCCATGTTGACCGTGGCATATTCGCGTATTATATTGTTATCGCCTATCCTGACGAAACTCTTCTCTCCCTTGAATTTCAAGTCCTGCGTAATGGAGCCTATCACGGCGCCGGTAAATATCCTGTTCTTCCGGCCGATAGTCGTATACCCGTCGATGACGGCATGCGCGCCTATAACGGTGCCGCTGCCGATCTTGACATCGGGGCCGATCATACAATAAGGGCCGACTTCAACTCCGTCGGCCAACTCTGCTTTTTTATCTACAATCGCTGTAGGATGGATCTTCATTTTACACCCGATAGAACTATTCCGACGCCTCTTCGCCGCCGACGAGCGCGAACATGAATTCGCCTTCGGCCACAATTTTCCCGTCGACGCTCGCGACGGCTTTAACCTGTACGGTCTTGGAGCGCAGTTTCAGCACCTCGGTCTCGAGGACGATCTGGTCCCCGGGTATGACAGCTTTACGGAATTTTACCTTGTCCATCGACATAAAGAAGGCGTATTTCCCGAGATTTTCCCTTTTGTTAAGCATCATCACGCCGGCAACCTGGGCCAGAGCTTCCATTATGAGGACTCCGGGCATTATCGGCATGTTCGGGAAGTGGCCCGGGAAATAAAATTCGTTCATCGTGACATTCTTTATGCCCACCGCCCTCTTATCGTCCTCAAGCTCTATTACCTTGTCGATCAGGAGGAACGGGTAGCGGTGCGGCAGTATCTTCTTTATGTCGTTGATATCGAGGGGCGTGCCCACGATACCGGGGCCTTTACTTTCCATGGCACCGGCGCGCATACGCTCCTGCTGCTGCCTTATCTTCTGTAAAAGCCTGACGTTGAGCGGATGCCCGGATTTTACGGCTATCACATGGCCTTTTAAGGGCATGCCCAAAAGGTACAGGTCGCCCATGAGGTCCGAGACTTTGTGGCGCGCGAACTCATCGACAAACTTTAATTTGTTCTTTATGACGCCGTCCTTGCCGACGACGAGGGTGTTCTCGAAGTTCGCGCCTTTGCCCAACCCCTGCCTCCTCAATTCCTCGGCCTCGGCCTCCAGGCAGAAAGTCCTCGTCGGGGCTATCTCTTTCTCGTAGGTCTCAGGCGTTATCACGACCGAGACATACTGGGACCTGAGCAGCGGATGGTCATAGCTCAACATATATGATATCTTTAATTCGGAATCGGGAAGTATTGCCAGGACCGTATCGTTCTCTTCGAGCCAGATAGGGTCTTTTACCGTAAAGGTCCTTTTCTGCTCCGACTGCGGCTGCACGCCCGCTTTCTTTATCAGCTCGACAAACGGCATCGCGGAACCGTCGAAACCGGGAAGTTCGGGCCCGTTTATCTCGACCTTGATATTGTCTATCATCATACCGCTGAGCGCCGACAGCAGGTGTTCTACCGTATGTACCTCTGCGCTGTTGCAGGAGAGCGACGTCCTCCTCAGCTTGCGGCTGGATTCCATGACATTGGCAGTATTCGCTTTTATCACCGGCGAAT
>JAQTVK010000085.1 GCA_028706795.1 Candidatus Omnitrophota bacterium
CGTCCTGAAAGCGAAAGAGATCGTGGAAGCCGGCAAATTCAGGATAGGGCTTATCCACGGATGGGGTGTTCCCGACGGGTTGACCGACCGCATATTGGAAGAGTTCAAGGATGATAAGGTAGATTGCATTGTTTTCGGCCATTCCCACCGTCCGATGAGCGAGACGATAAAAAAGGTGTTGTTCTTAAACCCCGGAAGCCCGACCGATAAGATATTCGCCCCGTACAATTCCTACGGGATGATCGAGGTTAACGGGGGAATAACCGCTAAGATAGTGAAACTTTGACGGAGGATTAATGGACAGGCTTTGGGCGCCGTGGAGGACCAAATACATCAGTAAGGTGAACGCGATGAAAGGCTGCATCTTCTGTTCTAAGCCCAAGGCGGGAAAAGACAGGAAGAATTTTATAATCGCGCGCACCCGCCACAGCTTTTCCATCCTTAACCTGTATCCCTATAACAACGGCCATATGATGATCGTCCCTTTCAGGCACGTAGACAGCCTCACTAAACTTGATAAAGAAGAAACGGCGGACCTCATAAGCCTCCTTAACGCGACACAGGAGCTCCTTTCGAAGACGATGCGTCCCGACGGGTTCAACATAGGCGTCAACATCGGGAGGGCGGCCGGCGCCGGCATAAAAGATCACGTCCATATCCATATTGTCCCGCGGTGGTCCGGGGACGTCAATTTCATGCCGGTTTCGGCGTCTACAAAAGTAATATCCGAATCTCTCGGCGCCTTGTATGACAGGCTGGTAAAATGCTCACGCGTAAAGAAATAGAGGACATAGAGTCGAAGACGCTCGCCCCTTACGCGATGAAGGCGAAGGATTCGAGGGGCAGGGTGCATAAGGAGGAAGAACATCCCTACAGGACCTGTTACCAGCGCGACAGGGACAGGGTGATACATTCGACGGCTTTCCGGCGGCTGGAATACAAGACGCAGGTCTTCGTAAACCACGAGGGCGATTATTACCGGACAAGGCTGACGCACACCCTTGAGGCCGCGCAGATAGCGGTCTCGATAGCGCGCACCCTCGGCCTGAATCCCGACCTGACCGAGGCGATTGCCCTGGCGCACGATATCGGCCACCCGCCTTTCGGGCATTCCGGGGAGCAGGAACTGCACGAATTAATGAAAGGCCACGGGGGATTCGACCACAACATACAGGGACTGCGCGTCGTGGACCTCCTCGAAGAGAGATACCCGGATTTTAAAGGCCTTAACCTTACCTGGGAAGTCAGGGAAGGGATAAACAAGCATTCCACGCCGTATGACAAGTCCGGCGGCCTTCCCCAGCTCGAACCCGAGAAATCGCCTACGCTTGAAGCCCAGATAGTCGACTTGGCCGATGAGATAGCCTACGACAACCACGATATAGACGACGGATTGACCTCGGGCCTGATAAAGGAAGAAGAGATCCGCGATATCCCTTTATGGAAGAAGCTCTGCGAGGAGATCTCCAGGGCCCACCCGTCGATGAGCGGCAGCATCAGGAAATACCAGATGGTGAGGTCGCTTATAAACACGGAAGTCACGGACCTCATAAATGAATCCGGAAAAAGGATCGAGGCCTTCGGGATCGATTCCGCCGAATCGGCAAGGTCAAGGCCGGAGAGGACTATCGCTTTTTCCAAAGGGTTGCTTGAGGAGCGAAAGTCCCTCAAAAAATTCTTATATGATAACCTTTATATGCACAATAGGGTAGTGCGGATGGCGGATAAATCGAGGCGCTTTATCCGGGAGCTGTTCAATTATTATATCTCGAACCCCGGGCAGCTGCCCGCGTCCGCCGGCCGGGAAACCGAGGACAGGTACAGGGTGGTCTGCGATTATATCGCAGGGATGACCGACAGGTACGCGCTCGACGAGTACATAAAACTATTTAACCCATACGAGAGGATGCAATGAGGCACCGTCTTCTATACCTGATCATATTAGTGGCCATACTTTTCGTGATCTTTTATTCGCCGCTTACTTCATACCTGCTCAAGGATTTCATAACCTTTAAGCTCGAGAAGGCCCTCGACATGGATGTCGTCTTCGGGGCGGTGCGCGTGAAGATGCCGGCCCAGCTTACGGTATCCGATATAAAAGCGATGGACGAGGACGGCCTCGCGTTCACCTCGGAGAGGGCGTATCTCCGTCTCGACCTCCTGAAATTCTTAAAAGCTCAATTCGTCCTCAGTTGCGATTTCCAGAACGTTGTCATGAAGTCGGGCCTTAAGGATTCGCTCAACAAGCTCCTTAAACCGTTCGGGGTGCCCGCGCAAAATAACTATAGCTTCGACGGCATAACCGGCGTCATAACTACCAGCAAGGGATTTATCTCGATCACCGGCCTGAAAGGCACCGGGAAGGACTTCAAATTTTCGGGCAATTTCACCAGGTTCCAGGACAAGAAGATAGATTACGAGCTCGGCTTCGACATAAATAGCGGCCTTGTCGCGGCGGACCAGGAACCGGCGAAGACATTCTTCCGGACGGGGCCCAAGGACGGCTGGTATTCCATAAAGCTATCATTCAAAAAGGGGAATCCTGTTTTTTTCTCGACGGGAGGGATAGTGCTGGAGACCCATGCGGTAACTAAATAATTGTTTGCTTTCAAATGCCCATTATGATAAAATTAGTCTTCCTCGGAGTGATATAGATGCCGCCTTTAAATACCCAAAAACAACAGCAAGAGCTGTTTGATGAGTTTGTAGTAGTAAAGAAGACCAGGGGAAGGTTTTTCGGCGTATTAAACAAGTTCAATAAGCCGATCTTCCCGCAGTACCGTTTGACCCTTTCTGTCTCATATGAGATGCTGTTCATAATCCTGATCGGCGTCGCTCTTGTGGCGGCGATAATCTTTTCGCTGGGGGTGGAAAGAGGCAGGAGCCTGAACAGCGCCGAGGTGGAAGCCCCGGCCCCGGTCGAACCGGTCGTCGCGCTGCCCGTAGAACCGGTGGTGCCGCCGGTAGCCGAAGCGCCGAAGGCGCTTGTGAAGGCGCCCGCGGCTGACAAGAAACCCGTTGTAAACATAGCGGCCCCGGCCGCGGATAAGCCCTTTACGATACAAGTAGCTTCATATAAGGGCCGCGCCGCCGCGGAAAAAGAGCTTTCGCGGATCAAGGCCACGGGGTATACAGGCGAGATAATAAAGAAGGGCGATTATTTTATTTTGTGCGTCGGTTCATTCGCCACAAAAGATGCGGCGAAACAGACGCTTAGTGTGATGGCAAAGAAGTACAAAGGGTGCCTGGTAAGAAAACGCTAAAATGCAAGGAGAGTGATTGATGTCGATCCATCCAAGTCTGCGTCCTTCCAAAGGGAAGGGCCATAGGTCGGTTTTTAAGAGGTTCGAACGCATAAAGATGTTGTCGGATAAAGACAAGTGGAAGGAAGATCAGTCCGTATTCGGCCTTCCTAAAGTCAAATCCGTGAAGATCAAGGTCAAGAAAGAGAAAGTCGAGAAGGTTGCCGTTGAAGGTGCCGCAGGGGCGGCTCCCGGCGCGGCAGGGACACCTGCGGCTGCAGGCGCGGCTCCTGCCGGCGCGAAACCGGCGGCAGCAGCTGCCGGCAAGAAGGAGCAGGCAAAATCGAAGGAAGGGAAGTGAAACTTTCTTTTTGTGCAAGGTTTTTTCTCTGCGCTGTAACCTGCCTGTTTTTTTCTCTTAATTCCTCGTACGCGTCTGAAGGAAAGCTCCAGGGCGGGGCCTTCACGGGCATCGTCTCCGGGGAACGGGTAAATGTCAGGGCCGCGGATAATACCTCTTCTGAAGTGATCTGCCAGCTGAACAAGGGCGAAGAGATAGGCGTCCTTGGCCTTAGGGGCAAATGGTATAAGATAGAATTGCCGAAGAAGGCGCTCGTCTATGTGGCCAAATCCACAGTCTCAAAAAAAGACGGCCAAGGGATAATTTCCGAAGATAAAACCAATATCAGGACCGCTGCTACCGTATCCTCGACCGTGATCGGCCGCTTGAACAAGGGAGCGGCGGTGAAGATACGCAAGGGATATCTCGATTGGTATGAGATAGAGGCGCCCAAAGGTTCGTACGGGTGGGTATCCTCGGATTATATCAGGCAGAGCGGTGCCGAGATCTTGAAGCCCGTCCCTTTATCCGAAAGATTAGCCCTGCTTGATGCGACATATTCGGCGGAGCTTAAGAAGCCCTTACGCGAGATAGAGCTCAAATGGATCCTCGAAGGATACCAAAAACTCGCCGCCGAGAACAAAGGCACTCCCGAAGAGAAGGAAGCGCTGTTTAAGGCGGAAGAGATAAAATTAAAGATGGCCGAAATAGGGCATTTAAAGGCGAAAGAGGAATACGACGCCAAGATAAAGAACATCTCCTCGCCCCGGCCCGGCGAGACGCCTATCGTCTCAGGCCTGGTCAGTAATGTAGGCAAGGTCCACGGGCGTTTAAGCCAGTTTAAGATCGTCAAAGACGGCAAGTCCCTGGGTTATCTCACAAGCTCGAAGGTCGACTTTAACCGCTATATAAACCTGCCGGTGAACGTCTGGGGCGTCAAAAAGGATGTGAACGGGACGGCGCTATACGAGGCAGACGCGGTACAAATAATAGAGTAGAAATGGAAAACGTAAAATTCGAGGATTTCAAAAAACTTGATATCAGGATAGCCAAGATCCTGAAGGTGGAAGACCATCCTAACGCCGATAAATTATATCTCATCACGGTATCTACCGGCGAAGCGGAAAAAACGATAGTCGCGGGAATAAAACCTTTTTATAAAAAGGAAGAGCTGGAGGGAAGATCGGTGGTGATAATCGATAATCTCGAACCGGCTACTATACGCGGAGTCGTTTCGAACGGCATGATCCTCGCCACGAAGGACGGGGAGTCGCTTGCCGTATTGATCCCCGAAAGGGCAGTAAAAATAGGTAGTCCCGTTTCCTGATGTATAGTTTTTTAGCAAATTTTACCG
>JAQTVK010000086.1 GCA_028706795.1 Candidatus Omnitrophota bacterium
CTCGCCTGTCTTGTGCCGGTACCCGAATATCTCGCCCATGCCCGCGTCCGCGGCCTCCACGACCCACCCGTCGAGCGTAGAGAGCTGGACAACGCCGTTTAGTATAGCCTTCATCCCGCTCGTGCCAGAGGCCTCGAACGGGGGAAGGGGATTATTAAGCCAGACATCGACCGAATTACTGAGGATCTTCCCGAAAAATATGTCGTAATTCTCGAGCATTATTATCCTAATGGACGAGCTCTGTGTACCCAGTGAGTCTATCGTGTTCATTATGTTGTTTATGAATGTCCCGACGAGGTTGTCGTTGGGATGCGCCTTCCCGGCAATGATCACCTGGATGGCACCGACCCTGTTCGCTATATCGACCAGGCGCCGGGGATCCTGGAATATCAGGCTCGGCCTCTTGTAGGCGGCTATCCTGCGCGCCCAGCATACCGTAAAGACGTTCTCCCTGATGTCCCAGTTCTCGAATATCGACTGCAGATTGCGCTTGTTCACCTGGTGAGCTTTCCAGAGATCAAGCCTGAACTCGTTATTGTTCCTGAGTTTCTCGAGGTCGGCAGGTTCCGCGTGCCCTGAGGCGCATTGGCCGATATCGTCCCCGTATTTTTTCAACAGGCCGGAAAAACTGCCGGATATCCACGTCGGGATGTGGATGCCGTTGGTTATCGTTTGTATCTTATCCGCGTGCTGCGGGAATTGCAGCCGGGTCACCTCGCCGTGTTTTTTCGCGACCGCGTTCACGTGGTCGCAGCAATTAAGGAGGAGCTGCGTGAAGTTTGCGGTGCTATCTCCCTCGAGGCCGTTATTTCTTATGAAATCGATATTCTCCCGGGGAAGGATTTTCTCAAGCTCTTTTATCGGGAAACGGTCGTGGCCGGCCGCGACCGGCGTATGGCATGTGTAAATAAAATCTTTTTCGAGCGAGGCCAGGCCGTCTTTTTGCAACGCGTCCGCCTTCTGGACGAGCGCGAGGGCCGCGTGCCCCTCATTTAGGTGGTATTTCCTTATCGAATAGCCGAGCGCCTCGAGCGCTTTTACTCCGCCTATCCCAAGTATCGCGCGCTGCATGATCTTTATGTAGGAATTATCGCTCCTGTAGAGCTGGTCCGTGAGCGTCCGGAATTCCGGTTTATTCCCGTCGACGTCGGAATCCAGGAGGATCAGCGGGATGACGTGCTTCTTGTTGAAACTATAGACATAATATTTCCAGAGCCGTAGCAGGAGATCGCCGCCAATTAACGGTATCTTTATGACTATATCGAGGGGGATGAGGCCCGGGTACGAGTACGGGTCCCAATTGAGCGCTTCCGGCACCTGCCCTTCCTTGAACCAGAAATTCTGTTTGAAATAGCCCTTGCGCCAGAGTATCCCTACCGCCGCCAGTGATATGCCGAGGTCTGCCGAGGATTTGAGCGTATCGCCTGCGAGGACGCCGAGGCCGCCGCTGTAGATGGGCAAGTCCATTATCCTGTTGTCTACCTTGAAGCTGAAGTAGTAATCCCGTATCCTCATATTTGAAAATATGTTCTGCCTGGGGAGGATGTTGGATTCCGAGACGGGTTTCGCCGGGATAAAGGTATTGTAAATACTGGTCCCGAGGCCGTATTCCATCGAGAAATAAGCCACCGATGGCTCTTCCGCAGAGAGGAGCCTCTTTTCGGCCTCGACTATGCTGCGCAGGGGAAAGCCGAAGTAGTTTTCGGCAGTTATATCTTTCGAATATAACTCCTCGAACCGGTGGACCTTGACGAGATTAAAAAATTCCTTAAGGTAGTTTTCCATAGGGCCTTTTTAAAAAACTTAATAAATTATACCGATTATCGACGTCTTTTTCAACAAAAAAGGGCAGGATTGATTTATCCATCCCGATATGATATATTATAAAAACAAAATGGCAGACGAAACAGTTGCCACAAATAGGGAAGCCCGTCATAACTACCATATCCTTGAGACATTTGAAGCGGGCGTAGTCCTCCAGGGCTCCGAAGTCAAGTCCCTGAGGGATAAGAAGGCAAACTTAAACGACAGTTTTGCCCGTATAGATGATGGCGAGCTTTTTCTCTATAATTTGCACATCTCGCCATATCCGCAGGCCGGCAGGTTCGCGCCCGACCCTAAGAGGCGGCGCAAGCTATTGATGCACAAGCCCCAGATAAACAAGCTTCAGGGGGACCTGGCCCAGAAAGGCCTTACGCTTGTCCCGCTCAAGATCTATTTCACGAGAGGGAGGGCGAAGGCCGAGATAGCCCTGGCCAAGGGCAAAAAGCTCTTTGACCGGCGTGAAGATATCAAGAAACGCGACTCGGACCGCGATCTGCGGCGAGAGGTAAGAGGAAAAGGGTAGGTGAAAGTGGGTGATACCCCCTTCCTATTAGGAGGAAAGATAACTGAAGAGAGGAACTCCGTTCCTCTCTTCAGAACGAACCTGCCCATATTTCAAGTCGAGACAGGTTCGTTTAAGGGGGCGAAAGGCTTCGACTTAAGAAGCAAGTTAAGGGTTGCGTGCCGAGGGTGTCAGGTGGCCTCGTTAAAACCTGGCAACAAAGTTAAACGCGAATGAACTCGCGCTAGCTGCTTAATTAAGCAGCATGTCCTCCGGTTTTGCCTGCGAAGCCGGGTCGGACACCGCAGCAGGCTGGTCCCATTTCTTTGGCCTTTAAGAAATGGGATAAGACGATCAAAAGGCTAGTCCTCCCGGAAGCGGGCCTGCTTACGCGGCCGGATGGATGAATGACAAATTGCAGGAAACGCACGTAGGAGCTCTTATCGAGTGACTTAAGGACCGGGGTTCGAATCCCCGCGCCTCCACCATTTAAGGGGAGAATGACAACGAGAAGGCTGTTCCTGGTGATTTTCGCGGTGCTTCTTCTTTTTACCGCGGGATGCGCGACCGCCCCGAGGAGGGGAGCGGTACGGGGCGCGCTTTCATCGCAGGCCGTGAGGATCGACGGAAAGAGTTATATCCCGCTGGCGCTCATCGCCGGATACTACCAGGCCAGGTGCGAATGGGACCCGGTGGCAAGAAGGGCCGACCTCATCAAGGAAAACAAGATATTCGCTTTTTATGTGGGCATGGATTATGCCGCTATAAACGGCAGGCCGGAAAGATTAAGCTCCCCGGTAGTATTTTATGAGGGTTCGGCCGCGATACCCGCTGATTTCGCCATCAATTCGATAGCTAAAGTGCTCAGCCCTCCGCGGATCACCGGCCCCAGGCCGCCGGTCACACAAAAATACCTGATAAGGAAGGTCGTTATCGATGCGGGCCACGGCGGCAACGATCCGGGGGCGGTAGGCCGGACGGGATTAAAAGAAAAAGACCTCGTCCTCGATGTAGCCAAGCGCGTAAAAAACCAGCTCAGCGAGAACGGCATCGATGTGGTCATGACCCGCGACAGGGACAAGTTTGTCCCGCTGGAGAAGAGGTCGCAGATAGCCAACGAGAGCAACGTCGATTTCTTTGTCAGTATCCATGCCAATTCGGCGAGGTTGAAAGGCGCGAAGGGGTTCGAGGTCTATTACCTGTCGACTGCAGTCGATGACAATGCCCGCGCCGTGGAGGCCGCCGAGAATTCTTTCCTGAAATTTGACGATTCATCTTTCCAGCGCCATAATACCGACCTCGAGGCGACGCTCTGGGACCTCGTGTATACGGAGAACAGGGAAGAGTCGATAGAGCTTGCCCGGAATATCTCGAAGTCCGTGGACGCATCCACCTCCCTTACTTGCCGCGGCGTCAAGAGCGCGAGGTTCTATGTATTAAGGGGGGCGCAGATGCCTGCCGTACTTGTCGAAATCGGTTTTATATCCAATCCCTCGGAAGAAAAAGACCTTAAGAGCGCCTCGTGCAGGGAGGATATAGCATCGGCGATAGCGGAAGGGATACTCAATTACAAGAAGGTCTATGAATCTACGGACGGATTTACCCAATGAGAGATAAACCTATAGGGGTCTTCGACTCGGGCGTAGGCGGGCTCACTGTCGTCAAGCAACTGGCGAAGGAGATGCCTTCCGAGGACATCATCTATTTCGGCGACACCGCGCGCGTCCCTTACGGGACGAAATCCCCGCCGACGATAAAGAAATTTTCGATAGAGAACGTCCTATTCCTGCTGAATTTCGACGTGAAGCTTATTATCATCGCCTGCAACACTTCGTCCGCGATAGGCCTGCCGTTCCTTTCGAAATATTTCAGCGTGCCGATAATCGGCGTAATCAAGCCCGGAGTGAAAGCGGCGATACGTTCGACCAGGAACGGCCGCATCGGCGTCATCGGGACGACGGCTACGATCGCAAGCAAGGCCTATGAGAAGGAGATAAAGGCCCTTAACCCCAAGATAAAAGTGTACGGCAAAAATTGCCCCCTCTTCGTCCCGCTCGTAGAAGAGGGCTGGGCCGGCGACGACATAGTCGACATAGCGGCGAAGAAATATCTGGCCGACCTCAAAGGAAAGAAGATAGATACCGTGATCCTCGGCTGCACGCATTATCCTCTCCTGAAACCCGCCATACAAAGGATGATGGGTAAGGCGGTAAAGCTCGTAGATTCGGCGGAGGAGACGGCGAGAGAGGCGCGGAACCTGCTTGAGGAATGCGGACTGAAATACCCGGGCCGGAGGGCGGGCCGTCCCAGGTTTTACGTGAGCGACGCGCCGGGTAAGTTCCTGACCGTCGCAAAGAGGTTCCTCGGCAAGGACGTCAAGACAGCGGAACAGGTGAAGGATGTTTGAGGTATCGGTAAAAGGGAGTTTCAGCGGCGCGCACAGGCTTAAGGGCTATCGCGGCAAATGCGAGGCCCTCCACGGCCACAATTGGGACGTCGAAGTTTTTGCGTCGACGAAAAAACTGGATCACGGCGGCCTGGCGATAGATTTCAGGACCCTTAAAAATAAGCTGAACGCCGTCCTGGATTCGCTCGACC
>JAQTVK010000087.1 GCA_028706795.1 Candidatus Omnitrophota bacterium
AATATATTTTTTCATGGATTATCTCGTGTTTTAATTTGTAGTATCAAGACGGGCCTATGTTCTGGGGACCGACTTCTCTATGAAGTCGGTTACGCCCCTTCTGTCCTCTTCCGACATCTCCATGAATTGGGCCCCGACTTCATATTGTTCGCCATACGGCCTCTTGCGCACCCAGGTGATCTTGGAGACCGCCCTGACCGGCTTAGGCGCGGAAGGCACGGATATCTCCAGCACAAGGCGCGTAAATACCGATATGAATTCGTTTACCAAAAGGCGCGCGCCGCCGACGGAAATATCCCTCGATATGGCGCTTACAACAGAGTTATTTGCCTGCCTTATCCCCCTGTACTGCACAGACATGGTCATATTGACCCTCTGCTGCTGCCTTCTCTCAGGGAAATCATCGTTCCAATACATCTATTCCCCCTTCGTAGCATTAATTTTATACTTCAAAGCGATATTTGTCAACGTGAAATTGTATGCTTACTTTCGAAATTACCGACAGAAAGGTCTTTGCCGTCCGTGACCGCGAAGACCGCGCCTCCCTTGCCGGTTATGAAGACCTTTATCCCCCTGGCGGAAAGGAGATCGGAGAGCTCTTTAGAGCGGGCCATTTCACCGGCGGCCCTACCCTGGGAGACCACGGCGTAAGACGGTTTGACCCAGCCGACAAAAGCCTCTTTCCGGGCGTCCATCTTCCCTCCATGGTGAGGCAGCATCAGCAAGTCCGCCTTCAGGAGCCCGGGTGAAGCGAACATGGCCTCGGATATGGCTTTTTCCCCCATATCACCGCAAAACAACATGACCGACTCCCCATATCCTATCCTCAGGGCAAGGGAAGCATCGTTTGCCGGGATATCGGCGTCCTTTACCCACTCCTCCGGCGGGTTGAAACACAGGATGTTGACGCCTTTTATCCCTTCTATCGAATCGTAACGCTCCAAAATAAAATGCCTTAATCCCGGCATCTTCTTTCCTGCCCGCCTGAAACGCCTGTAAGCATAAGTATCCGATCCCGCCCCGTTGTCGAAAAGATACTTCACCTTTATCCCCTCCAGAACCGAGGCGAGGCCGCCGACATGGTCGATGTCGGGATGGGTAAGGACTACCGCGTCAAGCACCTGTACCCCTTTCTGCCTGAGGAAAGGCAATACAGTGCCCCTGCCGGAATCCCGGTCTTCCCCGCTTCCGGTCCCGCCGTCTATCAGCATATTACCGCCATAAGGGAACTCCACAAAAATCGAATCGCCGTGGCCCACGTCCAGGAAAGTGGCCCTCAATTTCCCGTCGTGCGCCCGTAAAGCCCCCGTCCATATAATGACGTTAAAGATAACCAGCGCCGCGGCGGAAAGCCTTGCGCCGGACAACTTAAACCGCTCCCGTTCCGCGAACGCGGCGACAAAAAGATAATATAGGGCTATCAAAAACAACGGGGGCCTGGGAAGGTAGATATAGGCAAACGGGATCTCCGAGAAGAGACTGTTAGCGGTAAAAAGGGTCCCGCAGAGGAGCCATACCGATGCCGCGAAGACTTTTCCCGCGGGCGGAAAAATAAGGCCGAAGACAAGGAAGGGGGCGCTTGCAATAGTTATTAAGAACGAGATCGGCACCGCGACCAGGTTTGCGGCGATCGATACGGGCGTAACGATATTGAAATAATACAATATGAGCGGCATTACGCCTATCCAGGCGGAAAGCGAGACGAAGAAAGCCTCGAGCGCGTATCTTTTCCATTTTACCAGGAATCGCGCAGCTGTCTTCCGCTCGTAATTGAAAAACTTCTCTATCTTCGGCGTAAGATAAAGCAGCGAGATCACCGACGCGAACGAAAGCTGGAACCCTATATCAAAAAGCGCGCCGGGGTCGCAGGAAAGTATTACCAGCGCCGCCAACCCCAGGGAATTCGAAAAGGAATTCTCCCTCCCCAGGAGCAGGCCGAGCAAAAGGGCTACGGACATCACCGTCGCCCTCACCACAGAAGGCGTGCCGTTAGTGAGGACTGCGTAAAAAACGAGGAATGTTATCGTGAGGACTATCCCGGCCTTTTTCGGGACCCTGATCACGGTCAACACCAGGAGGACGAGAAAAACTATAAGCCCCACATTGAGTCCGCTTATAGCGATAAGATGGACCGTACCCGTCCGCATGAACGCGTCGTTCAGGTCGCCGCTCATCCCCTGCCTCAGGCCTAAGAGTACGGCATTCAGGAAATTCGCGCTCTCCCCGGGGAGGTTCCCGGAGATGAGGCTCTCTATTTTTCCACGCGCCTTATACGCGAGGCTTACGACAGGATTACCGTTACCTTTCCCTGTGATGGAGGCATCCTGCGCCCTCGCGCTCAATATTGAGAATATGCGGTTGCGCGCGAGATAGGCGGCGTAATCGAAATCCCCGGGATTTCCCGGTCCGGCCGGCCTCGAGAGCCTGCCTTTGACCAGGATCCTGTCGCCGTATGACGGCGAATCCATTTCCGGTCGGCGCGGTTCCCCGGTCAGCGAGACCCTTACCCTGCCGGCGACTTCATGTTTTATCCCCTCTTCCTGTAAACGCTCCGCTTCCAGGACAAAGGTTACTTTTTTGCCTCCGTAGAAGGTCTCTCCGGTGACCGGGTCATCGGCGACTACCCCTTCCATGTAAAGTTCCCTGGGTTCCGTCTCCGTGAAATTCTTGATGTGGTTTTCCGGAAGCGCCTGCCTCGCCTGGAAAAGAAGGCAGCCGATAAAGAGGAACGCGGCCGATAAACAGACGAGCGAAGCGGCCTTCTTTTTTATCATCGCCGAAGCGGCTATCAGGGAAAATACCGCGGCGGCGGCAATAAATAAAAAGGGGACCCGGATAATATTGCTTATCCAGATCCCCAAAGATAAGAAAAACGCCGCCCAGGCTAAGGGTGATCTCATCTAAAACTTACTTGTAAAGAGCCGGTTATTTTCCCTGCTGTCCCTGCTGCGCCGGCGCCGGTGCCCCTGCCTGAGGCTGCGCCGCTTTGGGCTCGGCCTTCGGCTCTGGAGGCGTCAAAACATCTTTATAGACCGTGACCTTATTCTTGTCCCTCAGGTCCTTGAGGAGGGCCTCAAAGCTCTCCCTCTGCTTGTCGGAAAGGAGCATCTGTTTCAACTGGTCCTTTATATCGTTATAAGCCATTGTCTTCTCCGGCTGCTTCTCGTCCACCTTTATGATGTGGTAACCGAACTGGGTCTTTACCACACCGCTTAACTGCCCGGGTTGGAGCGCGAACGCGGCCTGCTCGAACTCGGGGACCGTCTGGCCCTTGCTTAAGAGACCGACTTCCCCGCCTTTATCTTTGCTCGGGTCCTTCGATTTCTCTTTCGCGAGAGCCGCGAAATCGGCGCCGCCCTTGAGCTTAGCCAGGATATCCTTGGCCTCGGCCTCGCTATCGACCAATATATGCGATACTTTTATCTTCTCGGGTTCCTTGAACTTGTCCTTATTCGCGTCGTAGTATTTCTTCGCGTCTTCGTCCGTGACCTTGACCTTTTCCTCTATCTCTTTTTTCAGGTAGGCCTTTATTATTATCTCTTTCTTTATATCATCCAGCTGTTTCTGGACGCCCGGGTCCCTGTCGAAATTCAGCTTTGAGGCTTCGGCATAAAGCAGCTTCTGGTTTATCATGCTGTCCAGCAGCATATCCTTATGCGTCTGCGCCACGGCCTGGTACTGCTCGGGGACGGCCTTCATCATATCATTGACATCGTCGAGCGTTATCTTCTCGTTCCCTATCTCGGCTACGACTTTTCCGCTTTTAGCGGCTGCGGAAGACGCTGTCGGGGCCGCGGCCTTGGAAGTCCCGGGCCCGCTTACCTCCGGCTTCTTCGCCGCGTTGCAACCGGCAAGCGCAATAGCGGTAAAGATAGCCGCAAATACAGCAACTATTCTCAATTTTGACATCGTGTTACTCCTTTCTATTATTTTTCCGGAAGGGTTATCAGAATAAGGCCATAATATATCATACCGAATAACTTTATTCAAGCACAATCAAATTCTTGATCCTGTCAAATTTGTCCTGTCCGATCCCCTTTACCTTCCTGAGGTCTTCTTTCAGGAGGAAATGGCCGTGCGCTGTCCGGTATTCCACTATTTCCTTCGCGAGTTTCGGCCCTATCCCGGGCAGCGTCTCCATCCCGGAGGCGCCGGCGGTATTGATATTTACCGCGCTCCGGTCTTCAATTATCTTTTTATAATCCGCGGCGTGGGTAATTTTCAATTCCGGGCGCGCGAAATAAGTCCTATAAGCGAGGACCGCCAGCCCCAAAATGGCGAACGCGCTAAGGGCTATTATTACCTTCTTCTCCTGCACGGTGAGGTCAAACAACGATGCTTACCAGCCTCTTGGGGACGATGACGATGTTCTTCGCGGGCTTGCCCTCGAGCCACGGTTTTACTTTTTCGTCGGAAAGGACAAGTTCCTTGAGCTTCTCGTCGGCAATATCAGCGGGCACCTCGATCTTGGAACGGACCTTGCCGTTTACCTGTATGACTATCGTGATGTTCTCTTCGACCAGCATTTTCGGGTCGAACTTCGGCCAACCGGCCTTCAAGATGCTCTCCTTATTGCCGAGCGACCGCCACAACTCTTCGCAGAAATGCGGGGCTATCGGCGAAAGCATCAGCACGAGCGCCGAGAATACTTCTTTATCGGCGCCGGACTGGTATATCGCATTGACGAGTTCCATCATGCCGGCAATGGCCGTGTTGAACTTAAACTCGTTTATGTCGCCGGTGACCTTCTTTATCGTCTTGTGGGTCAGCCTTACGAGCCCGGGATCGGCCTTTTCCTTCAGGTTTTCCTGTATGCGCCAGACCCGGTTCAAGAACCTGAAAGCGCCTTCGGTCCCGCGCTCTTCCCATTCAAGTTCCGTATCCGGCGGCGCCGCGAAAAGGATGAAAAGCCTCATCGTGTCC
>JAQTVK010000088.1 GCA_028706795.1 Candidatus Omnitrophota bacterium
AGATATATAGGCCCCAATAAAGGCATGGATACCTTGCTGTATACATTCGCTTCTGTCGAGCGCGGTTCAATAAATACTATCTTCATCTTATTCCTGTTCTTTCTACCCGAAATAAAAAAGGGCCCGCGCGTTTGACGCGGGCCCGTTATTTTCGGGTTTTACGCCTTTGTTACATTTTTCGCTTGTTCGCCTTTGTCGCCTTTTTCGATGTCGAAATTGACTTCCTGGCCTTCTTCCAGGGTCTTGTAACCGTCACCCTGGATAGCGCTGTAATGCACAAACACATCATTACCCGACTCAGGGGTTATGAAGCCATAACCCTTCTGGTTGCTGAACCACTTCACCTTGCCTTTTGCCACTGTACTACCTCCTTTCGATAAAAATTGTAGATAAGGGCAGAACATAAAAAAAACCGTAAGGTTAGACTATCTTGCCTTACGGCTCAATCTTTCTAAACCCTCACTCGCTCTTAAAACACTTCTTAACGCTAAAACCATGACTATGTAATGATACCTTATCTTCCGTTTTTTGTCAACCGATTATTTGAAACTGTGTTTCTTTATGAACTTCACGATCTCGGAAACGCTCGCCTCTGCCATGCCTATGCAGGTATCGGCACAGCCGTAATAAAGCCTGAGCCGGTCGCCTTCGACCACGGCAGAGCTCGGGAAGAGGACGTTCGACACATCGCCTACGCGCTCGTAGATCTCGGTCGGGTACATCAGGTAATCGCGCGTCCTGTAAAGCACCTTCCACGGCTTTTTCAGGTCGAGGAGCGCGCCGCCGGCCGAGTAGATATAGCCGTTGCAGCTCGTCCAGACGCCGTGGTATATGAGAAGCCAGCCGTCTTTTGTCTTTATGGGATGCGGCCCCGGGCCGACCTTAGTCGACTGCCAGCCGCCTTTCGGCCCGAAAACGAACCTGTGGTGGCCCCAATGGACCAGGTCAGGGCTCTCGGCGTAGAATACGTCGCCGAACGGGGTATGCCCCCTGTCGCTCGGCCTGTGTAGCATGGCGATCTTCCCGTTTATCTTCTCCGGAAAGATGACGCAGTTGCGGTTGGCCGGGGGGAGCGGGTTCTCCCACTGCTTGAATGCCTTGAAATCTTTTGTGGTGGCAAGGCCTATGCACGGCCCCTGGGCTCCGGCATTGCACCATGTGATGTAATAGGTGTCGCCGAGCTTTGTGACACGCGGATCATAGCTGTGGTCGTTGACGAAGACTTCGGGGTCGTCGCTCTTCATCTTTATGGGATCTGCCTCTATATCCCACTTTATCCCGTCCCTGCTACGGCCCAGATGAAGCGTATAGTTCAGGTCGATCTCATCGACCCGGAATATACCCCTGTATTCATCGCCGTAACGGACGATAGCGCTATTATGGATGGAATTAGCGCGGGGAACCGCCTTAGCGGTTATGATAGGATTGCCTCTGTAACGCTTAAAAACTGTCTCGTTAGCCATTAACATCTCCCTAGTATGGCTCCCTACCCGAATTGCTGTAGAGTATACTAGGAAATACCGAATAAGTCAAGGCGGCCGGTTACTTCTTCGTCACCACGACATCGTCGAAATAAACGGTGCCGGAATGCCCGGTCCCCGGATTCCAGATAAAGAGCCCTACCTTGGCTTTTGTGGTACCTTCCGGAACTTTACCCGTAACGCTGGATTCCGTCCAGGAATTGAACGAGCCGGTCAAGTGGGGGCTTTCCAATGCGATCGTCGGATTTATGACATCCGCGCCCCAGAACTCGATCCTTACAAAGGCGTCGCTGTTAGTCAATGGGCTCGCCTCCGGGCTCATTACCCATGCGCTGGCCGTGACTTCGTCTCCCGGCGCGCACACAAAATCCTGGAGGATGCCCACCGTCGTATAATCCCTCCTGTCGGCTACTATCTCGACAGATTTTGCGCCTGAATGCTTGTACGTAGACACGCCGTAAGTCCCGGTGCCTGCATCCCCCCACCAATACCACGGATTCTCGCTATCCGCCTCAAAGCCGGGATTCTGCAAATTAACAGGCGTGCCCGATTTTTCCGCCGCCCGGACCCCTGCAGGGACCAACATCACAAGTGCTGCCGCCATAACCGCAAAATATAAAAGTTTCCTCATCTTTTCTCCTTTTGGTTACGCTGATTTTTTTATCGTTTCGACCATTTATCCTGCAAAATATAATAGACCTTGCGGGGATGCATTTTATCGGCTTTATCCCCGTCCTTCTCCGCCGATACGACCCCGTACCACTCGACGCCGTCCTGGATCTCATGGGTAGCGGGGCGTCCGGCCTTCCACCACTCGTCGGAATAGGCCATCAGGGTGCCGCCGATGCAGACATCCGAATTGGCGGCTATCTCGCCCCAGAGCCGCGCGTCGACATCCGATTGCACGGACGGTAATTTTAATGTCTTCGGGTCCTCGGTAGCATTCTCGTCGCCCCTCTTTATGTAATCCCAAGCAGGGCTGCCGTATTCGGATATCCAGAGGGGTTTCCGGCTCTTAGGGCTGTAAGCCTTGAACAAATCCCCGAAACTGTTGCCGCGATACGAGTTCGCACCCCAGGCATCCAGGTAATTCATCGAACTATCGTCCGCGTTTTTGGCGGCGTTCCCGATATTATCTATAGAGCCGTTCGATATCGTGACCGGGTGATAGTTTTCCCCCTCGATCTTGTAAGCCACCTTGGCCATATCGTTGACCAGGCTATACCAAGATGATATATCCCCTTTATACCAGCTGTTCTGCTCGTTGCCGATACACCACATCAGGACAGCCGGGCAATCTTTGAACTCTTTGACATAGGCTTCAAATTCTTCGATCACCTGTTTTCTGTGCACCGGGTTGGAATAGTCAAGGATATAGGGGTTTATCCAGATACCCATGATGACGTATACGGGGTCTTCGCCGTTATTATAAGCCGCAGCCAGGAATTCCTTGCTGGTCACCCTCGCCCATGTGCGGATCGCATTGCAGTGCATTCCTCTCAGCAGCTTGAAATCACGGTTATAAATATCAGGGTCGGAAAATATATCATATTCGCCTACGTTGCGGCCGATAGGGGTCGGCTGGTAAGCTATCCCTTTTATGCAGAAGGGCTTCCCGTCAACGAAGAGCCCTCTGCCCTTTACCCGCACCCGGCCTTTGCTCTGCGGCTTATTGAGAGGCATGCCCTCGTCGGGATTTAATATAATCTCCCAGATCGAGTAACCCCACTCGGTCGCCCTCTTGTTCCCTAAGATACGGATAAATTTCGCTTCGACCGGCGCGAAAGCGAGGCTTCTCTCTTCGGCTTTTTTGCCGCCCTTGACCGCGCTCACCGTCTTCCAGTTCCGGCCGTCGCCGGATAACTGTACCTCGTAGTCCGAGGCCGCTGCTGTCTCCCAGATAATTTTTACGCCCTTGATCGATCTTGGCTTTTCCAGCTCTATGGCTATCCAGGAAGGATCGATCCTTTGGTCCGACTCCCAGCGCGTCGAGAGATTTCCGTCTACCGCCGCTTCAGGTCCCAGGCCGTCCGGATGGTTGGATGAGGCCGTGGCCTTGGCGATGCCTTTTTCTTTTAAGGCGGATAAATTTATTACCTCGGGGTCCTTTTGGGAATACTTGGCTTTAAGGTCATATGGCCGCGCCCATCTTTCCTGGAGGGCATAATAGGCCTTGCGCGGGACCATCTTATCTACGCCGCCCTCTGTCTTTTCGACGGCGACAATGCCCCACCATTCCTCATTGGAATAATTGTCCGGATGGGTCTTGCCCCACGCTTCGGTGCTATAACCTCCGAAATCCTGGCTGGACGGTTTATCTGCCTTCCACCATTCGTCCGAATAGGCCATCAGGGTGCCGCCGATGCAAACGCCGGACCTGGCGATATCGTCCCAGTTATTGCTTACCCAGTCCGCCTGTTCATCCTGATGCTCTCTTTTATTTACCTGGTCCCAGGCGTCTATACCGTACTCGGCGATCCAGAGCGGCTTCTTGCTCTTGCGGGCATACATGCCGAAAAAATTTCCCATCGCGGAGTTCTCGAAAGAATATCCTATATATACGTTCGCGCCCCAGATATCAATATGTTTCATCGACTTGTCGTCGGCCTTCTTCGACGGGTCGCCGATATTGAAGATCTGGCCGTTAACGATCGAGACGGGATGGCGATCCTTCCCCTCCAGGTCGTGGGCCTCCTTCGCCATCTCGTTGGCAATGACGTACCAGTCCGCTATATTCTTCCCCTTATAATGATAGTTGTCCTCGTTGCCGATGGCCCAGAATAAGATAGCGGGATGGTCCTTATATGCCCTGATATAGTCCTTGAACTGGTTGATGATCTTTGCCCTGTTCCCGGGATCTGAAAATTCGACGTTATCGGCATACGGCTTGAATCCGGCGATGACCTTGATGCCGTATTTCTCGGCGTAGTCGAGCAAGGTCTTGTTGACCTCGCCCCATGTCCGGATGGTATTGCAATGCATGGCCTTAAGCAGGGAAAAATCGCGGTCTAAGATCTTCGGGTCATCGGGTATGAGCGGCCAGCTGCCGATCGGCGAGGGCTGGTATCCGACGCCTTTTATGAGGTAGGGTTCATAATTCCCGTCGCGGTCAAAGTCTACGAGCAGTTCCCTGCCTTCGACTTTTACCGCCGGCAGCGCGTGCGCGCTTGTCAAGGAGACGAAAAATACGCATATTACCGCGGATATCTTTATTAAATTTTTCATGGGATAAGAACACCCTCCTTAGGAGTGTAACACAGGGCTGCAAAATATCAAGATTTTTCAGTTCTTTCTTTGCGGAAAAAACCGAGAAACCCGAATAATCCCGCCCCCATCAGCGTTAAGGCGGCCGGCTCGGGTATGGCGTTGATGTCGGTTCCGTTAGCGGAAGCCAGGATCTGGGTCCCGTCCGTGTCCATGACATATGTGTCGGGAT
>JAQTVK010000089.1 GCA_028706795.1 Candidatus Omnitrophota bacterium
AATGCGGGCATAGAGAAGATCCTCAAGGGCCTGACGACGGCCGGCGAAGTGATGAGGGTAACACCGAAGGAAGATATCCCGAATATGTAAGACGGGGCGGAGTTTCGATTGGCGAGATTTTTTTATAGGGCTAAAAAGGGGCTTGGCGACGCCGCGGAAGGCTATATAGAGGCCGATACCGAATATATAGCCGTCTCCAAGTTATCGCAGATGGGATTATATCCCCTTAGGGTAGAAAAGCAGGAGGCGCGCCGCGAAACAGGGTTCGAGTTCATGAACCGCGTCGGCACAAGGGATATGGCTGTTTTTACCCAGCAGTTCTCCGACCTTTTAGGTTCCGGTCTTACCCTGATAAACGCCCTCGGCATTTTGAGCGACCAGCTCGAGAATAGATCGTTGAAGTCCGCTCTGCAGGACGTCATGATCCAGGTCAAGGACGGCGCCTCGCTTTCAAGCGCGTTCGCCAGGCACCCAAGGATCTTCTCTGATTTTTTCGTAAGCATGATAAGCGCGGGCGAGGTCGGAGGGGTACTGGAGAAGATCCTCAAGAGGCTCTCGGAACATTACGAAAAAGAAGAGGACGTCAAGACTAAGATACAGGCCGCCATGGCCTACCCGGCGCTCGTCCTGTCGGTCGGGGTCTTGACGGTCTTTGTGCTCCTGTCGTTCGTGATCCCGCGGTTGACGGTTATATTTACCGAATTCGGGCAGGCACTTCCGCTTCCCACCAGGATACTCGTAGGGGTCAGCGATTTCTTCGCGCAATTCTGGTGGCTGATGGTGCTGGCCGCCGCCATCGTATTCTTCTTGCTCATAAGGGTAAATTCCACGAGGCAGGGCAGGGTCCGGGTCGACAGGTTTTTATTGGGCCTGCCGCTCTTGGGGGATTTCTTTAAAAAGGTCGAGGTGGGAAGGCTCTGCAAATCGCTAGCCATGCTCCTGGACAACGGCGTTCCCATACTCCATTCTATCGAGGTAATATCCGCGACCGCGACGAACGAGGTGCTGAGGCAGGAATTCGAGAGGATAGGGAACGCGATAAAAGACGGCATGTCGTTCTCCGGGGCGATAAAGAACAGCCCTCATTTCCCGGTCTTCGTAAAAAATATGATAGCGGTCGGCGAGGAGGGCGGCTCGCTCGAAGTATCGCTCTATCGCATCGGGGATTCTTATGAACATTATGCAGACAGGCTGGTCAAGATAATGGCGTCGCTTATAGAACCTGTTATGATACTCGGCATGGGAGCGGTCGTGGCTTTTATCGTGGTCGCGATGCTCCTGCCGATATTCCAGTTGAACCTTATGGTAAAATAAAGGAGGGATCATGCGCGCAAGGAGCGGGTTCACGTTCGTCGAGCTATTGCTTGTGGTAGCTATCATCGCGATCCTGGGTTCCATGGTATTGCCGAGGTTTGTCGGGAGGGCGGAAGACGCCAGGAGGCAAGTCGCCATGTCGGACATCAATACGAGCATAGCCACCGCCCTGGACATGTATGAACTTGACAACGGGCAATATCCCGATAAATTAGACGACTTGCTTGTAAAGCCGGGAGACCTCAAATCCTGGAACGGCCCGTACCTGAAGAAGAAACCGGTCGACCCCTGGGGGCGCGATTACGTATATAAGCCGAGCTCGGACAAGAAAGACTACGAGCTGGTGAGTTACGGCAGGAGCGGCGTTGAAGGCAGCGACACTATCTCCAATAAACAGCCCGTCTCAGGGCAGCGGTAGGCCGTTATCGATGGCATTCCAGCGATGCGGCCGCCGGGGTTTTACGTTCGTGGAATTGATATTCGTGGTAGCTCTCCTGACCATCCTGGCGGCGATAACGGTCCCGCAATTCAGGAGATCGTTCGATTCCCTGGTCCTCCGGAATTTCGTTTCTGATTTTACTTCCCTGGCGATGTATGCCCAGGCAAAGGCGGTAAGCGGCAGCGCCGAGGCAAGCGTGGATTTCGACCTGCCGCAGAAGCGCATCCTGACAGAGGACCACCTTGTATCCAGGGACCCCTACGAGGGGAACGTTGACCAGTGGGTGACCGGGAAGGTGAAAACGATACCCGATTCCGTCCTGGTCGACCTGAAAGAAGGCAAGGCCAAAATAATTTTTTATCCGGACGGGACGTCGGACAAGGCCGACTTCGAGATAAAGGGGAAATACGGCGGGAAATATTCGGTATCGGTAGATCCGGGGACAGGCTATGTCAATACCAAACAGGCGGAATAGGAAGGGATATCTCCTTCTCGAGGTGGTAGCGAGCATCGCCGTCATCGCGATAGGGCTGGCGGTCATATTGCGCTCTTTCACTTCATCGCTGCGTGCTTCGAAGATAGCGCAGGAGTATTTTGAGGCGTCACTTTTGGTCCAGGATGCGGTGGCCGCGCTCGAGATAGAGGAGAAATTGGCCGGGGGTGTCGGCGAGTCTGATACGTCGGAGCAGGTCACAGGGACGCGTTACAACCTGGGGATGAAGATAACGAAGATAAACGATGAGGATACCCTCAACGAGGCCATCGCCGTAATATCCTGGACGAACAAGGAGCGCAACGAGAAGATCGGAATAGGCACCTACCTTAAGGGCCAGGCAGGCATAAAATGAGAAAGAGCCGCGCAGGGTTCACATTTATTGAATTATTGATCGCGATGCTGATATTCTCCCTGGTCTCTATCTCGATATATCTTTCCTTTAATGTGGGCATCCATGCCTGGCAGAAAGGCGAGGGGAGTTACCGCAGCAGGCAGGAAGCCCGGTATCTTCTGGGCATGCTCTCGCGCGAATTAAGGAACGCCGTCAATTCGAAGGTGATAGTATTTTCCGGCCGCGCGGATTCCCTTTCTTTTTGCAAGGCCGCGAACGGGCTCTTCAGGGTGACTTATGAGTTCGACGAAGGGGAGAAGGCGGTATACAGGGTATTGCAGACCTATAAGGATAACGCTTCGAAAGTTGCCGGGGTGAGGTCACGATTGGCGTCCGGGATATCCGGAATTGATTTCCGGTACTCATTCAAAAAAGCCGGGAAACTGGAATGGGGAGATTCCTGGGAGGAAGCTAAAAAAGCCGTTCCCTTCGGGGTCAAAGTGTCTTTTACTTACAATCCCGGCGGCTCTGCGGAACCCCTTACCGTTTCACGGACGGTATTGATACCCTCAGGGATGCTGAAAGACGAAGAGGTGCTTACTCCTTGAACAGAGGGGCCATCCTTATAATAACCTTGTGGATTTTAGCGATTTTGGCTATACTCTCAATTGGGATAGGCGGAAGGATGGGGCTTGAGCTGAAACTGACCGGATTTAACAGGGACAGCGCGGCTGCTATGTATCTTGCCGAGGCCGGCGTAAAACGCGCGACCGAGGTCATAATCAGCAAGAAGGACCACACGATGGACGCATTGAATGAGAGGTGGTCCTGCAACAATGAGGAAGCTGACCCTCTTTTTAAGGATATCAAGATCGGGGAGGCCGGAGCCTTTACCGTTAGTTATCTGTTCCACGATAAGCGTGTCTTTTACGGCGTCCAGGACGAAGAAGGGCGCATAAATATCAATAACGCGCCCAAAGATGTCATAGCGCGGCTTATCGTTTATCTCGATCCGGCTTCAGCCGCCGACGAGATCTCGTCTAATATCGAGGATTGGCGCGACCCTGACAAGGCCCGCCAGGACGGGTCTCCCGAATACGATTATATCGATGAAGGGTACGGCAGGAAGGACACGCTTTTCGACTCATCGGACGAGGTCCTGCTGGTCAAAGGCATGGACCGGGGACTCTACGACAGGATAAAAGGATATATAACGGTATATCCGATAGCCGGCTCGGGCTGCCGGATAAATGTAAATACGGCCCCGTTGCCTGTGCTCAAGGCGTTGGGTTTTTCAGACGCCGATGCCGGGGCTATAATAGCCACCAGGGCAGGTTCGGACGGCCTTGACGGCACCCAGGATGATGCCCCGTTCATGAACAAGGACGCCTTCACGACATATCTGGCGAATGCGGGGATAGCGCTTCCGGAGAATATGGGATTAGTTTCTTGCGGTTCCAATTTTTTCAGGGTGGTATCGAAAGGTTACGCTTCGGGCGGGAGGGTGGTCAAGACGGTTACCTGCGTCATCTCGGTAACTGCGGGAAGCATCCTCTACTGGAATGAGGAATAAACGGATGGGATTATTTTCCGACAAGACAAAGACAGCCATTGAGATACGCGAATCCGAGATAAAAGTCCTCCAGATATCGTCCGGCGGCCAGGGCGCGGTGATAGGGGCCTGCGTCAGCGAAGCGGTGGCGTCGAATGACGCCAAAGCGGCTTCAGAAACTTTGCGCAAGATCCTAAAAGACTACAACATAAAGCCCAAAGAGACGATTCTCGTCATACCCAGGCAATCCGTCACTACCAAGACGATGAGCCTGCCGTCCCGTGACCCTGCGGAGATAGAAGAGATGGCCGGGTTCCAGGCGGTGAAGCAGATACCGTATCCCAAAGAGGAGATAGCATACGGCGTCAGCCTGATAGAGACGACGGCCGAGGGTTATTCGAAGGTGATGCTTGTCATCTGCCACAAGGACATGGTCGAGCGGCCGCTTGAGGTGATGAGGGGCTGCGGATTCTTCCCTTCGAAGGTGACATTAAGCTCTTTCGGGATCCTTAACTGGCTGAGGATGGACCCGGAGTTCATGGCAGGCCAGGGCGCGGCGCCGGTTATTGTGGTGGAATGCGATAAGTCAGCCACGGATATAGTGATCGCCGATAAGGAAAGGGTTATATATACGCGAGGGCTGACCTTCGGTTCAGGGGAAGGCGGGGATTACATCGAAAGGCTCAAGGAAGAGATATCGAGGACCCTGG
>JAQTVK010000090.1 GCA_028706795.1 Candidatus Omnitrophota bacterium
ATTCTTGACCTTAAACGCGATCTCGCCCAGGTTAAAATAGGCGTCGTTCCCCAGCCTTGAGTCCTTGGGGATCGTTTTGAGGGTATCCACTGCCTTTTTGTATCTTCCCTGACCTTTGTAGATACTGGCCAGCATGAATTTGGCGTTTAAGGCCCTCTCGTCGGCCGGATAACCTTCGATCATTCTTTTAAAAAATGTGGCCGCTAAGTCCATTTTATCCTGCTTGTAATAAGCCCATGCCTTGCTAAAGATCACATCGGGGGCCTTGGATGGGTCTTTGGATAATGCGGCTCTATATAACGAATCTGCCAAATCATCTTTTCCCATCCTTAAATAGCATTCCGCCAATCCAAACTGGACTTTCGGCATCAGATCTTTCAAATATTGAAAGTCTTTGCTGATTCTTTTGAAATTCGCTTCTGCCCGCGGGTATTCTCCGGTTTCCAAAAAAGCGAAGGCTTGGTCATAAATGGCATACGGGATGAATTTGCTGTAGGGATATTTATCTATTAAGGTCTGGAAAGTTACAACAGCTCTGTCGAATTCGCCGTTATTAAAAAATTTTTCCCCGCGGGAAAATAACTCGCTGTCTGTTTCGGCGTTTGCTGAATTCATGAAACTGAATATCGTGAAAGAAATCAATATTGCGGATAAAAAGAATTTTACCATTCCCAATCGATAGTTTCATCCTCTTTTTCTATTGGCGGCTCTTCCTTCGGTACCACTTCCTTCTTGATCTCCTCTCCGGAGACCGGCAATTGTGTTGTCCCCCCTCCGGGGATCCCCACTTCCACATCGTCCCATAATATAACGCCCGAACTCCCTTTAGAGGCCACGAACTCTAAAGCTACGCGTCCATTTACCGCATTTTCGGGGGCATTTCCTTGAACGGACATCAGATGCCAGGTATCAGGCGACATATTACTATCAAAACGCGGGCTCAGGACCGTCAGATTACTCAAAACGACCCCGTCGGTATTCAACCATTCTAATTTTACGAGACCGTAAGAACCGCCCTTAAGACGGTCGTTGCTCGGGGTATACATATAACAATTGATCTGGTAGGTCTTCCCTTTTTCTATCGGTGCCGCAAAATTCTGAAATATACCGCCGATCGCCCACGCCTTAAACGAATATCTGCCGCTATGTGCGGCCAGTTCCGAACGCTCGTTATTTTGCTGAAACCATCTCAACCAATATCGAATAGCGTCATAATCTCCGAACGCGCCGGTATTTTTATTATCCAAGGTCTCTTCGAAACTGCCATTTAAGACAAAGTTCTCCGCGGGGGAGGAGGTGTGAAAAAAGGAAAGACAGCAGAGGATAATCAAGAATATCTTAAAACCATTCTTTGCCATGTTCACCGCCTATCTGTCTAAATATACCACACAAAACAACAAAAATAAAGAATAAAATAAAGTCGCGCCTTTTGCCCACGGGGGCATTATTCATATTAGTTAACTATTGCTGCCTGTTATGCGGATTACTTCTTCAGGATTTCTCTGAATTTCTGGGTTAGGGCGGGAACAACCTCATTTAGATCGCCGACTATGCCGTAGGTGGCGACCGAGAATATCGGGGCAAGAGGGTCCTTATTTATCGCGATGATGATATCCGAGGAAGACATGCCGGCCAGGTGCTGGATCTGCCCGGATATGCCGCAGGCGAAATATATCTTCGGGCAGACGGTCTTTCCTGTCTGGCCCACCTGGTGGGAGTATGGTATCCATTCGGCGTCTACTGCCGAGCGCGACGCGCCGACAGCGCCGCCCAATACCTTGGCGAGTTCTTCGATGATCTTGAAATTCTCGGGTTTGCCAAGTCCCCTGCCTCCGGAGACGATTATGTTCGCCTCGGTGAGGTTCGCGGTGGCCGACTCCTCTTCTTTTATCTCCAGTAATTTCGTGCGGGAATCATAGAGGTTGCCGGGATAGCTCTTCTTTATCACCTGTCCGGTCCTGGCCTTGTCGGCAACGGCTTCCTTGAATACCTTGTGGCGGACCGTCGACATCTGAGGGCGGTAATTCTCGCAGACGATGGTCGCCATTATATTCCCGCCGAACGCCGGGCGGGTCTGCAAAAGCAGTTTCTTTTCTTTGTCAATAGCAAGGCCGGTGCAGTCGGCCGTAAGGCCCGTATAGAGTTTTACGGCCACGCGTGAGGCAAGCGACCTGCCGATCGAGGTCGCGCCGTATAAAAGTATTTCGGGCTTGAATTCCTTGACGAGCTCGACGATGACATTGGTATACGGCTCGTCCATATAATTCTTGAGTTTGGGGTCCTCGACGAGATATACCTTGTCCGCGCCACGGGAGAATAATTCCACGGCCTTGCCTTCCATGCCTTCGCCGATCAGGATGCAGGCTAGCTCTGTGCCGAGGTCATTGGCGAGTTCCCTTCCTTTTCCGAGGAGCTCGTATACGACGCTCTGGACTTCGCCCTTCTTCTGCTCGGCGAATACCCAGACGCCTTTGTAAGCGCCAAGGTCCGCCTTCGGCTGGACCTTGCAGGTGGTAAGCTCTATCGCCTTGAATTTGCACGTCGCCACGCAGGCGCCGCACAGCGTGCATTTCCCGAGATCGATGACCGCCTTCTTGTCCTGCATTGTTATCGCGCCGAACGGGCAGCTCTTGACGCACAGCGTGCATCCCGTGCATTTATCCAGCAATATCTGTATGGAACACTCTTGGGGATTATTCTGTTCCGCCATATTATGTCTTTCCCGCCGCGACGACCATGTCTTTTAACGCTTCGACGAGTTTATTCACGACCTCATTGGTATCGCCCTGCAATATCTGCCCGCCCGTCCTCTTAGGCGGTGTAAATACTTTCTTGACGACCGTCGGAGAGCCTTTAAGCCCGAGTTTCCCCGGTTCGGCGTCGATATCTTTTGCCGTCAGCGTCGTCACCGGCGCCTGTTTGGCGCGTATCTTACCTTTTAACGAGGGAAGCCGCGGGATATTTATCTCTTTTACGACAGTGATAAGGCACGGCAGCGGGGTCTCGATGACCTCGAACCCTTCCTCCGTCATCTTCTCGAACCTCGCCATATCCTCTTTTATCTCTTCGGTCTTTTTTACGTATGTGACCTGCGGTATATCGAGGGTGGCGGCTATCCCCGGTCCTACCTGCGCCGTGTCGCCGTCGATCGCCTGCTTTCCGCAGATTATAAGGTCGAACTTGCCGAGCTTCTGTATGCCCTTCGCGAGGGTATAGCTCGTCGCCCAGGTGTCTGAACCGGCGAATGCACGGTCACACATAAGGACCATTTCGTCGACGCCCATAGATACCGCTTCGCGGAGCGCGGCATCCGCCTGCTGCGGGCCCATGCAGATGACCGTGATCTTGCCGCCGAGTTTTTCCTTTATCCTTAGCGCCTCTTCTATAGCGTACATATCAAAGGGGTTTATTATCGATTGGACGCCCTCGCGCATAAGGGTATTTGTCTCGGG
The DNA here is from genome assembly GCA_028706795.1 of Candidatus Omnitrophota bacterium. Taxonomy (GTDB): domain Bacteria; phylum Omnitrophota; class Gorgyraeia; order Pluralincolimonadales; family Pluralincolimonadaceae; genus Pluralincolimonas. Next base: position 3,453 of record JAQTVK010000090.1, read on the forward strand.
GTTGATCCTTATGTCCTGCGTGTCAGGGACCTGTTTTATGCAGACGATTATGTTCATTTTCTCAATTGTTCTTTCAGCACTTCGAGCGCTATTATGTTCCGTTGTATCTGGTTGGTGCCTTCGTAAATCTGGGTTATCTTAGCGTCGCGCATGTATTTCTCTACCGGGTAATCGCGCATGTAACCGTAACCGCCGAGTACCTGGATCGCGTCGGTCGTGACCTTCATAGCTGTATCCGACGCGAATAACTTCACCATCGCGGATTCCTTCGAAACATCCCTTGCTCCCGAATCTACCATCCTCGCAACGGCATAGGTAAGCGCGCGTGCCGCCTCTATCTGGGTAGCCATGTCCGCTATCATGAACTGGAGCCCCTGGAACGACGATATCGTCTTGCCGAACTGCTTGCGCTCGCGCGAATATTTGACCGCGTGGTCCAGCGCGCCCTGCGCTATGCCGACTGCCTGCGCCGCAACGCCGGGGCGCGACTTGTCGAAAGTCTTCATCGCGACTATGAAACCCATGCCCTCACGCCCGAGCAGGTTATCTTTATGGACCTTGCACTCATTGAATACGAGCTCGCGTGTAGCCGAAGCGCGGATGCCGAGTTTCTTCTCTTTCTTTCCGAAATCAAAACCGTGGGTACCTTTTTCAACTATAAAAAAGCTTGCGCCGCGCGCGCCCTTCTCCCTGTCGGTCATCGCGATGACCGAATATACCTCGGCCTCGCCGCCGTTCGTTATCCACTGCTTGACGCCGTTCAGCACGTAATAGTCGCCCTCTTTCCTCGCGGTCGTGGCGATGGCACCCGCGTCGGAGCCGGCGCCGGCCTCGGTCAAGGCAAAAGCGGCAAGTTTCTTGCCGCTGGCTATATCGGGGAGATATTTTTGTTTCTGCTCGTCATTGCCGAACAATATTATCGGGTATGTCCCGAGGGCGGTCGCCGCGAAACATATCGCGATGCCGCCGCACGCGCGCGAGAGCTCCTCGGTCACGAGGCATAACTCCATCGCTCCGCCGCCAAGCCCGCCGTATTTCTCTTCTATGTATACGCCGCAGAGGTCGGATTCGGCCATGACCTTCATTATGTCCCAAGGGAAGGTCTCTTTCTCGTCGTGCTCGGCCGCGACAGGCGCTATCTTCTCCTTGGCGATCTTACGGGCCAGGTCGCGCACCATTATTTGCTGTTCGGTCAATAAATAATCCATCATGTCACCCCTTATTGTGTTTTACGGAAGGAATTTCTTTACGGCAATGCAGGCGTTGTGCCCGCCGAAGCCGAAGGCGTTCGATATGGCGACATTCACCTTGGCGCTTCTCGCCTTATTCGGGACGTAATCGAGATCGCAGTCCGGGTCCGGTGTCTCG
>JAQTVK010000091.1 GCA_028706795.1 Candidatus Omnitrophota bacterium
TTACAGTCGAGCCCGAGGCCCTGAACAGGCATTTTCCCGCCTCTATATCTATGGATACGACAGACATGACAGCCGGCCTCATCTGGCTCGCGATGAATTTCGCCCATATCAGTTTGTATAATTTATATTGGTCGGGCGTAAGGTACTGTTTTATCGCGTCGGGTTCCCTGGCTGCCGAGGACGGGCGGATCGCCTCGTGGGCTTCTTGCGCGGCTTTTTTGGATTTATATATATTAGCCTCGGGAGGGAGATAATCCTTCCCGAATTTGTCTTTTATGTAGAATCTTGCTTCCTCTATCGCGGAGAAGGCCACCTTTACCGAGTCGGTCCTCATATAAGTTATGAGGCCAACCGTGCCTTCGGTCCCTATGTCGAGGCCCTCGTAGAGTTGCTGGGCTATCTTCATCGTCTTGCCGGCCCTGAAGTGGAGCTTGTAAAATGACTCCTGCTGCATCTTCGAGGTTATGAAAGGGGCCTGCGGGTTCAACCTCTTCTCGGATTCCTTTATATCCTTTACCTTGAACTGCGCGCCGGAGAGCCCTGCGATTATGCTGTCCGCGGTTGCCTTATCCTTGACCTCGGCCTTGACGTCATTTATCTTATCCAGCTGGGCGAAGAAAAATTTTTTATCTTTATTTTTCTTGAGCTCGGCTTCCAGTTCCCAGTATTCCTGCGGGGTGAACGCCTGTATCTCGCGTTCGCGGTCGACGATGAGTTTTACCGCTACCGACTGGACCCTGCCCGCGCTAAGGCCGCGGGTTATCTTCTTCCAGAGGAGCGGACTTAAAGAGTAGCCGACTATCCTGTCGAGGATGCGGCGCGCCTGCTGGGCATTCACGAGTTTTGTGTCTATTTCGGCAGGATTGCCGAAAGCCTCCAGGATCGCCTTTTTTGTGATCTCGTGGAAGACCACTCTTTTTACTTCCTTATTTTTACCGAGATATCCGGCCAGGTGCCAGCCTATCGCTTCTCCTTCGCGGTCAGGGTCTGTCGCGATATAGACGGTATCTTTGTCCTTAGCTTCGGACTTCAGTTCGCTGAGCAGTTTCTTCTTTTTTGAGATCACTATGTAGGTGGGCTTGAAACCGTTCTCAATGTCAACGCCCATTTTCCTCATCGGCAGGTCGATCACGTGCCCCATGGACGGGCGGACCGTGTAACCTTTGCCGAGGAATTTTTCTATCGTTTTGGCTTTAGCCGGCGATTCGACTATAACGAGGGCATTGTCCTGGCCGCCGCCTACCGGCAGTATTATCTCGACCTTATCGCCCTCTTTAAGTTTCACGGAACCGTATTTCGACCTGTCGAGGATATTGAGGTTCAGTTCGACGGCGGCGTATTTCACGTCGGCCTTCAGGTCGGCGATGAGCCTCGCGACCGTCGCCGCTTCCTCGACTTGAGTCTCTTTTCCGTTCACGTAGATCTTTATCATGAATTTTTCCTTACGTACGATTTGCCGGGAAGCTGCGCGATGATGCCTTTGAGTTCGAGCTTGGTAAGGCTATGCATCACTTCGGCGACTGGAAGCCCTGTCCCGTCCACTATCTCGTCTATATTTACGGGCCTGCCGCTTAATCTCACGAATACATCCTCTTCCTGCCGGCCAAGCCCGCAGGGAAGATGCTCCGGCTCTTCCGGCCTTTCCGCTTTCATATGGCCTTTTATGACATCACCCAGCTCCTCGATGACGTCATCGGCCGACTCGACGAGCTTGGCGCCCTGCCTTATCAGCATATTCGTCCCCGCAGCGGTCGCTGCGCGCGCCTGCCCCGGGACAGCGAACAACTCCCTTCCCTGCTCCAAGGCAAAATCTGTCGTGATCAAGGCGCCCGAATTCTTCGCGGCCTCCACGACCACCACGCCTAACGAAAGGCCGCTTATTATCCTGTTCCTTCTCGGGAAGTTATCCTTATACGGCTCCATCGCCATCGGGAACTCCGAGACGACGGCGCCGTTCTTTGAGATCTCTTCCGCGAGCCCGGCATGCTCTTCCGGATAGATATTGGCAAGCCCGCTTCCGAGCACAGCTATGGTCCTGCCTTTGGCTTTCAGCGCACCCTTATGTCCGGCCGCGTCTATGCCGCGCGCCAACCCCGAAACTACGGTCATGCCGCGGGCAGCCAACTCGCAGCCCAACCTCTCGGCGGTCTGCAGGCCGTAACGGCTCGCGTGCCTTGAGCCGACTATGCCTATCGAATACCTGTCTTCGGCCGTCAATTCCCCTTTTACGTAAAGAATGATCGGAGGGTCATAGATATCTTTCAGGTTCATTGGGTAATCTTTATCCAGACAAGAGATCGCCTTGACGTTGCGTTTCTCGATATGTTTCATCTCGTCCTTGAGTATTTTATCTTTATCGCAACTTATTATCGCATTTGAAACCTTCGGGCCTATCTGGTCTACTTTCGCCAATTCGGCCTTCGTGGCGGAAAATATCTTTTCAACTGCTCCAAAATGCCTTATCAGATTGTTGAATCTGATAAAACCGATATCTGGAATACAATTCAAGACTATCAAAAGCTCTTTTTCGTTCATTAAGAGATTGCCCCGTCTTCTTTAAGTAGGGATATTATTTTTTCCGCGACTTCATCGACGCTCAAGTTGTTTGTATCTATCCTGTGGTCAGCCTGAGCATAGAACTCCGCGCGTTTCGCTAACAGCTCAGAGATCTTTTCCTTGGGATCGCTTACGTTGAGCAAAGGCCGATGGGTGTGGCCTTTCGTCCTTTCAAAAATTTTGGTCGGTGACGCCTCAAGATAGAACATGATCCCGTTCGATTTCAAATTAACGACATTTTCCTTGTCGATAATGGCGCCGCCGCCGGTGCCGGTAACGACACCCGTGAACAAGGAAGCTTTTGCCACGACATCTTTCTCGATCTTCCTGAAATACCGTTCGCCTCTTGTAGCGAATATCTCGGCGATGGGCATACCTTCATGCTTCTCGATCATCTCGTCAAGGTCAACGAATTTCCTCTTGAGTAATTTGGCAAGCGTCTTTCCGACCGCCGTCTTGCCTGCACCCATGAACCCGACTAATATTATGTTTTTCATCTTTTTAATATTTCTATGTTGAAATTTAAGTCTCGCTTGGCCTTATTTATTACTCGCTTCATCCGATATCTACTGCGTCATAAACCGGCCCTGCGCGAGACATTAAATTTCAACTTCGACATATTCAAAATCCTTTCACTTGCTTTATGTATCCGTCAAAATTCCGCTTCATTTCCTTCAAGGAGTCGCCGCCGAACTTCTCGGCCATCGCGCCGGCTATGACGAACGCAAGCACCGCTTCCCCTACGACGGATACGGCATGCACCGCGCATACGTCGTGCCTCTCGACCTGGGCCTCGGCCTTCTTTTTCGTCCTGATGTCTACGGTGTCCAACGGGGTTCCCAGCGTGGCGATAGGCTTCATCGCTATCTTTACAATTATGGGCTCGCCGTTACTGATGCCGCCTTCGATGCCGCCTGCGTTATTGGTCTTGTGAGAGAAACTTCCGTGTTTATCCAGGATTATCTCATCGTGCACTTTAGAGCCGGGGAGTTTCGCCGCGGCGAACCCGAGGCCTATCTCCACCCCTTTTATCGCCTGTATCGACATCATGGCGCCCGCGACCTTAGCATCGAGCCTCCTGTCCGACTGGACATGGCTTCCCAGGCCGACCGGCACACCCGCAGCCGTTATCTCGCAGATGCCGCCGAGCGTATCGCCGCTCTTCGCGCATTCCTCAACCTTCTTCAGCATCGCTTTCTGGTTCACGGCGCCGCCTATCTCTATGACGTGGCTGGCGATCCTTATGCCGAACTCATCCAAAAGCATCTTGCAGATGGCGCCTACGGCGACCCGCATAGCGGTCTCGCGCGCGCTCGCCCTCTCCAATATGTCGCGTATATCACTCCTGTCGTATTTTATGACCCCGGCAAGGTCGGCGTGCCCGGGCCGCGGCCTTGTGACGGCCGGAAGGACATCTATCGAGGCGTCCTTGTTCTCTACCGACAAAGCGATTGGGCTGCCGATGGTCATGCCCTTTCGCAGCCCGCCGAGTATCTGGACCGTATCCGACTCTATGGCCATCCTGGCCCCGCGCCCGAAACCGGACTGCCTGCGTTTGAGCTCGAGGTTTATCTGGCCCCTCTCGACCTTAAGGCCGGCGGGCATGCCATCGAGGATGCCGAGTAAAACTTTTCCGTGAGATTCTCCAGCGGTCAAATATCTTAACATTTCAGGTCCCTCCTATACGGGAAATAAAAAAAGAATGTCTGCCTTGAACATGACGCATACAAAAGCCGCAAGGACAAGAAACGGCCCGTATTGTATCGTGTCCTGCTTCTTCATGAATAATTTCGGGACGCCGACGAGCGATCCGAATACCGGCGCGAGAAAAAAGGCCGCGACCGTAAGCTTCCATCCCAGAAAAGCGCCGATGAACATGAGCAGCATCAGGTCTCCGCCGCCCATCGCCTCCTTCTTGTAAGCTATCCTCCCGAGCACGCCTATAAGGTAGAGCGAGACAAAACCGAAGGCCAGCCCGAAGAACGAATCGCCCAGGGCCCATAGCCTGGAGGTCTCCCCTTGCAGCCTCGGGTATGCCGCGCTCAGCAGCAGCCCGATGACAGTACCGGGTATTGTCAGTTCGTCGGGTATTATCCAATGCTCGATATCTATGAACGAAACTATTATCAGGGCCGAAAAGAACGCCGCATATACCACGAACTCCGGGCTCGCCTTGTATCTCCAGTAGACGGCGGTAAACACCAGCGCGGTCAGCGCCTCGACCGCGAAATACCTGAAAGAGAT
>JAQTVK010000092.1 GCA_028706795.1 Candidatus Omnitrophota bacterium
CCTTGATGACGGCGATACTATACAGATGGGCGACCTGACCCTGGAGGTCCTTCACACGCCCGGCCATACACAAGGCTCTATCTGCCTCAGGTGTGAAGACGTGGTCTTTACAGGAGACACGCTCTTCGCCGAAGGTGTCGGCAGGACCGACCGCCCCGGCGGGTCGGAATTAAAACTTATGCGATCGATAAAAGAGAAGCTCTTCACTTTGCCGGATGACACGAAGGTCTACCCCGGCCACGGTCCGACGACGAGCATAGGCCACGAGAAAGGACACAACCCTTTTTTCCTGGGTTGACGCGATGGAAGAGTTTATCAAGGAATTTATGGACTACCTTTCGGTCGAGCGCGGCCTGAGCAAAAATACGCTCGAATCGTACAGCCGCGACCTGAATAAATACACCGGATACCTGAAGAAGAGGGGGATAAACAGCCTCGAAAGGGTAAAGCGCCCGGATATCCAGGATTTTATGATGGGATTGAAGGACAACAAGCTGAACGCGAGCTCTATAGCGCGAAACCTCGTCGCGATAAAGGTATTCCACCGTTATCTGACGAGCCAGCGCCTGCTTAAAGAAGATGTCACTTCGGTCATCGAGACGCCGAAACTCTGGAAGACCCTGCCCGACGTCCTGGACGAGAAAGAGGTCGAGGCGATACTCGAGAGCCCGAACACGCGCCTCAAGCAGGGCCTCCGCGATAAGGCTGCGCTCGAACTTATGTACGCGACCGGGATGCGCGTCTCCGAACTCGTGAACCTGAAACTTACGGACATCCACATGGATATGGGGTTCGTGAGATGCCTCGGGAAAGGCCAGAAGGAGCGCATAATACCGGTGGGCAGCAAGGCCAAGGAGGCGATACAGAAATACCTGGAGAAGGCGAGGCCGAAATTTTTAAAGAAAGCCGATCCAGGGGCGTTGTTCCTGACGCGTCTGGGCAAGCCGATGTCGCGCCAGACATTCTGGATGGTCATAAAGCATTATGTCAAGGACGCCAGGATAAAAAAGAGGGTTACACCGCATACGCTGAGGCACTCGTTCGCCACTCACCTTTTACAGAACGGAGCGGACCTGAGGATAGTCCAGGAACTGCTTGGCCACGTGAATATCTCGACGACGCAGATATATACGCATATTAACAAGGAGCGGCTGAAACAGATCCACCAAAAATTCCACCCGAGGCCATAAGGAGGGATAGAGATGACGAAAAAAGACATATTATCAATAGCGTGTAAAATTTTTGGAATTTATTTACTTATTCAAATATTGGTATCATCACAAAATATCATATTTGTGATAGGATCTTTGTTAAGTTCCACTAGTTCCGAATGGGGGAATTACAATAGGGATAATTTAATTTTTTTAGTTTCATTTATTTTGCCGATTTTAATTTTTTTATATGCAGCCATTTATCTTATAAAAAATTCAGATTTATTAGGAGAAATATTATGCGGTAAAGTTTCTGGCGATAATATTCAATGCAGTCTCGATAAAGATACGTTACGACAGGTTTTGTTTTCATCGGTCGGAGTATTTATAATAGCCAATGCTTTAGTTTCAATCAGCTCAACGCTTGGAAGAATGTTATACCAATATTATATGAGGGAATCAATCAGCGCCAACATGAAATTACCAGCCAATATGCTTGTGTTGAAGTCAATAGATCTGACGGTTCCGTTTATCACATTTATAGTGGAATTGATCGTTGGTTTGTATTTGATCTTTGGATCAAATAAGTTAGTGGTTCTAATAAATAGGCATAGTAAGGGAACTAAGTAGCGGAAAAAGCGCCCAAGGCGCAAAAAGGGAGTTACACGGGGAAAAGATTGTTTTCCCCGTGTCCCATTGAGATCGCCGCGGGAGAAGCAGGAATATTTTGGTCGTGAAAAATTTGTGCCGTGCGCAGAGCCGGTTTATGACGCAGTAGATTCTTGGTTAAAGCGAGTAATAAATTAGGCCAAGCGCGGCCAAATTTTTCACCGTTAAATATCATGCGCCTGTAGCTCAATTGGATAGAGCGTCAGCCTCCGGAGCTGAAGGTTGTGCGTTCAATTCGCACCAGGCGCACCATATAAAATCGGAATAGGGAACCGGACAAAAAGGAGGCAGCAGTGAAAAAATTACGGGTAATGGCCTTGACGGCGGTTATTTTTATGGTCGGCATGAATTCGTGTTACGCCCAGGCGGCCCTGACGATCTATAACCAGGACTTCGCGGTCGTGAAGGATACCGTTAAACTGGACCTTAAGAACGGGACCAATGACGTAAAATTCCTCGGCGTTACAGCGCACCTTGAACCCGATTCCGTCATCCTCAGGGACCCGGCAGGCAAGCATGTATTCCAGATAATGGAGCAGAATTACAGGGCTGATCCTGTCTCGCAGGACCTCCTGTTGTCGATATATGAAGGTAAGACCATAGATTTTCTCATCCAGCGCCAGGACAAGACAGAGATAATCCAGGGTAAGATCATCCGGAGTTCCTACGTGCCGCATTGGACGGCAATGAGGCGCTACGGGCAGGATTATCACATGCGGCAGATGGCATATGTCGGAGCGCCGGGCAACCAGCCGATAATCGAGGTTGACGGGAAGCTTAGGTTCAATCTTCCGGGGATCCCCCTGTTCCCGGCATTAGCCGATGACACGATACTAAAACCGACGCTCGAATGGCTTATTAATACCAAAAGGGCCTCCTCATTTGACGCCGAGCTCTCATATGTCACGGGGGGGCTTAATTGGGAATCTAGTTATAATATGGTCGCGCCCGAAAAAGGGGATGTGATAGACCTCATAGGATGGGTCACTATCGACAACCAATCCGGGAAAGCCTTCAATAACGCCAAAATAAAGCTTATGGCGGGCGATGTACAAAAAATAATACCGGGGGAGCCGGGATACGATTATGAGGCGTCCTATAGGGTCTTAAGCCGGCTGGAGGAAAGTTCGGGGATCCCTGTGACCGAAAAGACATTCGATGAGTACCATCTTTACACGCTGAACAACGCCACGACGCTCCACGACCGCGAGACGAAACAGGTCGAATTCATCAACGCTTCGGGAATAAAGACTCAGACCGTTTATGTATATGACGGCTTGAAGATAAACCGGAACAGGTACCGCGGCTGGGATGCCTATAGCATAAGGGAGAACCGCGAATACGGCACCGAGTCGAATACAAAGGTATGGGTCATGCGTGAGATCGTCAATTCCAAGGCAAACCATCTGGGTATCCCGCTCCCGAAGGGCAAAGTGCGGTTTTACCGCCGGGACAGCGACGGACAGGTCGAATTCACGGGTGAAGACCTGATAGACCACACCCCCACGGAGGAAACGGTCCGTTTCTTTACTGGGAACGCGTTTGACCTGACCGGAGAGAGGACGAGGACAAATTACGTAATACATAGCAACGAAAATTGGCTGGATGAATCCTTTGAGATCAAATTGAGGAACCACAAGAAGGAGCCGGTCGAGATAAGGGTAGTTGAGCATCTCTACCGCTGGAATACATGGGAGATCAAACAGCAATCGCAGGATTTTGTAAAAAAGAACAGCAATACGATCGAATTCAATGTCAAGGTGCCGCCGGAAAAAGAACAGACGATCACTTATACGGTGCATTATACCTGGTAGGAAGGAGCGTAAAATGGCGACTATAGCGGTTTACTTGGTTTTGGGTGTAGCCGCGGGAGCGTTGAGCGGCCTTATGGGCATAGGCGGCGGCCTCATACTCATCCCGGCGCTTATATATCTTTTCAAATTCTCGCAGCTGCAGGCACAGGGCACGACTATCGCGCTGCTGCTTCCGCCTATAGGCCTTCTTGCCGCCATGATATATTATAAGAGCGGTTACGTGGACGTGAAAGCTGCGCTCTTCATCTGTCTCGGTTTCTTCATCGGAGGATTTTTCGGCGCGAAAGCGGCCATAGGGCTTTCGAACCTGTTTTTGCAGAGGTTGTTCGGCGCGGTGATGTTCCTGGTATCATTAAAAATGATCTTCGGCAAATAAGAGAAAGGGGGAAGGGTTATGGTGAAGTACTTAGCGGTATGTTTTATTACTTTTATGTTGGCATTCGGCACGGTTTTTGCAGCTGATGATAACGAGGCGGTAAAGAGCGACGCCTGCCTGAAAGAGCTTGGTTTTTATTCCGGATGGGGCACGGCTGACGTCGGGCGCGGAAGCGATACCGAACCGATCAGGAAATATGATAATGTATATCTCGCAGGACGTTTCGGGTTCAACCTCAAAAAATGTTTAAACTGGAAGATACCCGGCATGTTCCTGTTCATGGTCGAGCCTTTTGTCAACCCGGTGGTAAAGCCCTCCTCGAATTACGAGGCCGGCTGCAGTTTAGGCCTTAAATATGCTTACCCTGTTACCTCAAAATTCTATCCCTACATCGAGGGCGGCACCGGCGGCATATATATATCCGAGAGGACGAGGGACCAGGGCTCCCACGCCAATTTCGTGGACCATGCGGGCGCCGGCGTATACTATTTCATAAAAGATAATATCGCCCTTAATGCCGGATACCGTTACAGGCATATATCCAACTTAGGCATAAAGAAGCCTAACAGCGGCATCGACACTAATTCGGTGATAGCGGGAGTCTCGCTCTTCTATTGACAGACCTCATAACGACGCACGCCAACGCCGACTTCGACGCGCTCGCGTCGATGGTCGCGGCGCGCAAGCTCTACCCGGGCGCGCGGCTTGTCCTCCCCGGTTCGCAG
>JAQTVK010000093.1 GCA_028706795.1 Candidatus Omnitrophota bacterium
ATATCTCCTTGGATTACCTAGGGATACGAAACCCTATGGGTTGGCACAAAGGAAAGTTTAAGCCATTGTAAACCAGAATTATAGCATATCGACCGGATATGTCAATAATATTATAGGACGTCAAGCCAGGGGCCTAATGCCCTCCTTCACCCCTATAGACGTAAAATGGCGGGATTTTCTTTCAAAATAATTATGGTGACAGCTCACTTAATTATTTGATGTAACTCGTGCCGTCAGGGCCGATAGCGTTGAGCTGGAGGACTACGTCCCCTTCTTTGGTCACCGCGTAGTGCGGCATCCCCTTCGGCTCGGTAAAGAAGCTCCCGGGAGGGAGCCTCTTGAGCTTCGCCTCGTCGAACTTGTCGCCGTAGGCAAAATAGAAGGTCCCGGATAGGACGGTGATCATACCCGCCCTGTTCGGATGTGTGTGTGGTTTCAGTGTGGTATTAGCAGGTATCCTGATGCGCTGGACATACGCCCCCCGGCCGGACGGCTCCCCTGCCAGGACCGCCGTCTGGAGGCCGTGCAGGTTGGGGTCGGCCTTCCATATTATGTCGCTGGGCACAAGCTGGACAGTAGCCAGGTTGGCGTTATTCACCCCGGTAAAATGGCAAACCGCTGCGCATGCCAAGACTATTACTGCGGATATGACAAGATATCTAAGGTACTTCATATTATTCCTTTAACGTTTAAACTCGGCGGTTGTTCCCCAATTAGTCCTGATCTGCTTGTAATTGAATATATAAAGTAATGACAATACGCCCGCCGGAAATATGCCGAATATTGCGCCAGCGTATACAACCAGGATCGTAGCAGGCGAGTCTATATAAAGCGGATGATTGGTGAAGTAAGCGTAATTATTCAAGAGGAAGCTTATTATTGCTTGCCAGCCCATTGTTATCCAATACAGGACCAGTAAAGATATCGAGGCTATCCAGGCATGCTTGCGATTTAAGATTATGCCTAGGGTCGAATATATGAACGATAAAGCAAACAAAGGCACTATGACCTTAACTATAGAAAAAAGCGGATGTAATAACACTATTAAGGAAACAAGGATTAATTGTATCGTCCAAATTGCTTGGACTACCCTTATCGACGATATCCCGGCATTACCTTTTGATTCTTTGTTCATTATAGTAGCCCTAAATGTTTGAACTCATCGGCTGTACCCTTACCGAATTAAGTGAGCTGTCACCATAATTATACATATACCCGCGGGACGCGGGCGGAGATCCAGCAGACGACCTCATACGGGATGGTGTCGAGGAGTTCGGCTATGTCCTCGACGGTGATGGTCTCGCCTTTCTGGGAGCCGATGATGACTACTTCATCGCCGACTTTGGCGCCTTTTATCCCGCCGACATCTACCATTGTGTGGTCCATGCAGATGCGGCCGACTATAGGCGCGCGCCATCCGCGCACGAGCACCTCCCCCTTATTCGAGAGGTGCCTGTTGAACCCGTCGGCATACCCGACCGGGAGCGTGGCGATCACCGTTTCCCTGTCAGTCATATGCGTCCTGCCGTAACTGATAAACCTGCCCGGCGGCGTCTTCTTGAGGTATATTATCCTCGTCTTGAGCGAAAGGGCCGGTTTTAACTTCACCGTACTCACCAGGTTCTGGTTAGGGTAAAGCCCGTAAAGCATAAGCCCGGGCCGCACCATATTGAAGTGGGAATCTTTATAGAGCATGGCGCCGGCAGAGTTCGCCGCGTGCACGTACTGGATCTCGATGCCGCTTATCTCCATCTCGGTGGCGAGGCGCCTGAAGTTATCTATCTGGGCAGCGGTATAACGGACATCTTCCTCGTCCGCGCTCGCGAAATGCGTAAATATCCCTTCGATCACTATATTCCTGAAACTTAACAGGTCCTTTATAAGGCGGCCGGCCTCATCATGCCATACGCCCAGCCTGCCCATGCCGGTATCGATCTTCACGTGGACGAGCGCCTGTTTCTTTAATTTGCGCGCCGCCTTGTCTATGGCCGAGGCGAGGATCTTGTCGCATAAGGTAAGTGTAAGGTCATAATACAGCGCGTATTCCGCTTCTTTCGGGAGGACTGAGGAAAGGACGAGCACCGGTGTCCTTATCCCTGCGCGGCGGAGTGTGATCCCCTCATCGACGCACGCGACTCCCAGATACGGGACCTTCTCTTTCTGCAGCCGCCGCGCGACCTCTACCATCCCGTAACCGTACGCGTTCGCCTTCACGACGGCGAGGATATTCGTCTCTTTAGAGAGGCGCGTTTTTAACAAGTGGTAATTATGCGCTATCGCGTCGAGGTCGATCTCGGTCCATGTCGGCCTGCTAGATTCTATCCTGCGCGCATTTGCGGGGTTCATTTTTTAAGGTTCCTTACCTGGACGTCTTTTGGATACAAGTACATCGGGACAAATTTATCCGCCTCTTCGAATTTTTTCTTTTTTGCCAGTTCATAAGCCAAATAGGCGACTGTCTCGGCCCTGGGATACCAAAGCTTCTCCGTGGCAAATCCGGCCTTGTGCCTAAAATTATCCTCGATCGTCTTCCTGTAAGCGACAAGCCCGTCGCCTAAAAAAACCGCGTCGCCCTTGACCGACTTCAGCAATTCGGCGACAGGACCGACCGAATATTTCAGGTGCTGGCGCAGCTTCCCGCTCCTGAAGGAATATGCGGATGCGTAAACGTTGCCGCGGCGCGCGTCGACTACCGGGACTACCAGGCTGCCTTCTTCTTTTATATTATACGCGAGCGCGTCGAGCGTCGGGACACCGATAATCTTTATCTTCGCCGCGAGCGCGAGCCCTTTTACGGTCGCCGCGCCGATGCGCAGTGCCGTCAGTGACCCCGGCCCTTTCGAGAACGCGATACAGCCGATATCCTTGAGCTTCAGCTTCGCCTTCTTAAGGAGCTTGTCTATCTGCGGCAAAAGCTGTTCGCATTGCCGCTGGTCCATCACCCGATGGAAAGCCGCAATGGCCCTTCCGTTATCTGAAACGGTAAGAGACATATATTTGCTTGAGGTATCAACAGATAATATAACCATATAAGATCAAAAATCCGCGCTGGCGCCGCCTTTTAGCGGCCCGTGGTGCCCTACCGTTTTCTGGACCTTCCCGCTTGAATCGATCCTTACCCTTTCGTATTGCTCGATACTCTTTCCCTGGACACTCATGGCATGGCCCGGCGATACATAACTGATCTTCCCTGCCTGGGTGAAACTAAAATAACTGCCGTCGGGCCAGTTTATCCCCTGGACCGTTACGCCCTCTATTACGGAGGCGCGCCTGATCCTTCCCGATTCGTCGAACGTGAGGTAGGTTCCCTGCGGCCACATGATCCCCTGGACCTCAAAAGGCTGGGACAAGGTGACTTTATAGGGTTTTTTTGATTTCGAGTATACGATACTGCTGCCGTCCGGGAAGACGATCGCTTCCTTCGGTTTTTCCGGCTGTTTCCCTGTGATCAATTGCGCGCCCGAGGCATTCGGCAAGCTAACGGCCAGGTAAAGCGCCGCGCCGACCGCCGCCAACATCTTATTCATGGCCTGCCTCCTTTATATTTATGGCTCTCTTGTCCGCGTTCTTGATCTTCAGGATCACCTCAAGGCGCTTCTTCGGCAATATGCGGCCCATCTTGCCCGACCATTCTATGACGACGACACCGTCGCGGGCGAGGTAGTCCTCATAGCCGATATCCTCGATATCCTTTAAATTATTGAGCCGGTAGATATCGAAATGGAAGAGCGGTACTTTTCCTTTATATTCTTTCACGAGGACGAACGACGGGCTGTTGACGTACCTGTAATTCTTTACGCCGAGGCCCTTGGCTATCCCCTTGACGAGGGTGGTCTTACCCGCGCCCAGTTCGCCTGAAAGCGCGACCAGGTCGCCGGGCTTGAGCCGCCTGGCTATCTTTTCCCCTAATCTTATCGTCTCTTCCGCGGTCGCTGTCGTGACAGTCATTTAGAAATGGGAAAATCCTTCTGGTTTCAGGTCTTTTGTCTTTCCGTCCGGGGCTATTATCTTTACGCCGATCTTTTTATCGAGCATCTCGCCGATCTGCGATATCCTCACGCCGTTCAATTCGAGGTTCTTGCGGGCCAGCCTCCGCGCCTCGGCCAGCGGCATAGTGAACAACAGCTCGAAATCCTCGCCCTCGTTCAAGGCCGCGTTTACGCCCCTGGCGCCTTTCGAGACCGGTATCAGTTCCTCGTATATGCAGGCGCCTGCCCCGCTCTCTTTCGCAATATGGTTCAAGTCGGTCGAAAGCCCGTCCGAGATATCGATCATCGAGGTTATCTTGAAATTATTGACCAAATACCGCGCTTCTTTGAGGCGGGGGGTGAATACAAGATGCCTCTTGCTTTTATACGACCCGCCGAGCGCGCCTGTTACGCATATTATATCACCCGGCCTCGCGCCGCTCCTGAACGCGGCTTTATCCGGCTCCACGAACCCGAGGACAGCGACATCTATGACGAGTTTTCCGGAAGAATTCGTGTCTCCGCCGACTATCTCGACGTTAAATCTCCCGGCGAGCGCCTTTATCCCGCGGTATACCTCATCTATGAATTCAACGCCCAGTTTTTTCGGGAGGCCCAAAGAGACGACCGCGTATTTCGCGATGCCGCCCATTGAGGCGATATCGCTTAACCCGCAGGCGAGCGACTTCCAGCCTATCTGGAAAGCCGCAGCGTCCTTTAACTTAAAATCGACGTC
>JAQTVK010000094.1 GCA_028706795.1 Candidatus Omnitrophota bacterium
GGGTCTCGAAGCTCGGTTCATATGTAAAGTCCGGCTCTATGAACGCGCTCAAGGGCGGAGGCATGCTGATAGGCACCGAGATGGCGCGGAGGTTCGGCCTCAGGCTCGGCGACACGGTTTCGGTCCTTTCGCCTGTCGACGGCTCGTCGAAAGATTTCAAGGTCGCGGGGACGTTCAATTCGGGTTATTACGAATATGATTCCTCGCTCGCCTTCGTAGACCTGAAGGACGCGCAGGAGCTTTTCGGCGCCGAGGGCAAAGCCGGCGGGATCGGGATAAAGATAGACGACGAATATCTCGCGCCGCAGCTCAGGGTCAAATTCCAGAAAGAACTGGGTTTTCCTTTTTACGTAAAGACATGGATAGACCTTAACAGGAGCCTCTTCTCGGCCCTTAAACTCGAGAAGCTGGCGATGTTCTGGATATTGGCCCTGATAGTCACGGTCGCGTGCTTTAATATCGCGGCGACGATGATAATGGTCGTGATGGAGAAGACTAAAGATATCGGCATACTCAAGGCTATAGGCGCGGCCAATAGTTCCGTGAGGCTGATATTCACCCTCCAGGGATTTATAGTCGGCGCGATAGGGACCGCGTTGGGCGTAGCCGGAGGGCTCGGGCTCGGGTACCTCCTTGAGAAGTACCAGTTCATAAAGCTGCCGAGGGATATCTATTACATAGACAGGTTCCCGGTGGATATACAATACACGGATGTGGCCGCGATAGTGGCAGCGGCGCTGGCGATAAGTTTACTGGCTTGCCTTTATCCGGCGTGGCAGGCGTCCCGGCTCAACCCGGTTGACGCCTTGAGGTACGAATGAGATGATAGAGGCCAGGGCCCTGCGGAAGGTCTATAAGAACGGCGCGAAAGAGCTCGAGGTGCTGAAGGGCGTAGACCTCAAAGTCGGCAGGAGCGAGATCCTCGCTGTGCTTGGGCCTTCGGGTGCGGGCAAGTCGACGCTGCTCCATCTTTTAGGCGGCCTCGATTCACCGACCGCCGGCGAAGTCCTGATAGGCGGCACCGATATCTACGCGCTCGGCGACAGGGAACGCGCAAGGATAAGGAACACGAAGATAGGTTTCGTATTCCAGTTCTACCACCTGCTCCCGGAATTCGATGCGCTCGAGAATGTGATGCTGCCGCTCTTGATAAAAGGCGAAGGCCCGGCGGGCTTGCGCGAGAGGGGAGCCGGATTGCTGAAAGCGATAGGGCTCGAAGGGCGGATGAACCACAGGCCGGGGCAGTTATCCGGCGGGGAACAGCAGCGCGTGGCGATAGCCAGGGCGCTCATAAACGCTCCGGAGCTCCTTCTTTGCGATGAGCCGACCGGCAACCTCGATTCCGAGTCGGGGGAGAATATAATTGAGTTGTTGTGGGAACTCAATAAAAGTCGTAAAATGACATTAATTATAGTGACCCACGACGCGCAGATAGCCAAGGCCGCGCAGAGGGTCTTGCACATAAGGGACGGCAGGATAATCAACTGATAAGGAGAAATAATAATGGGACTTAAGATCTATATCGACGGAAAGTATTACCAAAAAGAGGACGCGAAAGTTTCGGTCTTTGACCACGGACTTCTATATGGTGACGGGGTCTTCGAGGGTATCCGCACATACGACGGCCTCATCTTTAAATTGAAGGAGCACATCGACAGGCTCTACCAGTCCGCGCACGCGATCATGCTCGAGATCCCGATGGCGAAAGACGAAATGGTTGAGGCGGTCAAGAAGACGCTGCGTGAGAACGAAATGAAGGATGCCTATATCAGGCTCATCGTCACGCGCGGCATCGGCGACCTGGGCCTCGACCCGAGAAAATGCTCGAAGCCGACCGTCATTATCATCACCGACAAGATCAAGCTGTATTCGCAGGAATTTTGCGAGAAAGGTCTTGAGATCGTCACGATCTCGACGCAGAGGAATATCCACGAATCGGTCAACCCGCAGATCAAGTCGCTAAATTACCTTAACAATATCCTTGCCAAGGTCGAGGCGATCAACGCGGGCGTCGAGGAAGCGATAATGCTCAATTCCGAGGGTTATGTCGCGGAATGCACCGGCGATAATATCTTCATGGTCAAGGGCGACGCGCTCTATACCCCTCCGATCCACAGCGGGGTCCTGCGCGGGATCACGCGCGGCGCGGTCATCGATATCGCGCACCTGAAGGAGATCCCTATCCACGAGGAGGTCCTGACCAGGTACGACCTCTTCAACGCGGATGAGATGTTCCTTACCGGGACCGCGGCCGAGATCATTCCTGTCATCAAGATGGACAGGCGCAAGATCGGCGACGGCAAGCCCGGGAAGATGACGGCGAAACTCATAACGGAATTCCATAAGCTGACAAAGGTCGACGGCGTGAGGTTCTGATGATCTGCCAGGTCTGCGGCAAGAACGAGGCCACGGTCGAGTTCACCGAGATAATAGATGACGAGGTCAAACAGCTCCACCTTTGCGACGGGTGCGCGAAGGAGAAGGGCATCGAGATGGAACAGCATTTCAGTATCTCCGACCTCCTCGCCGGGATAAGCGGCCTCGACGATAAGCCGTCCGGCGAAGAGCCCCCGTTAAAATGCGGCAAATGCGGCATGACATACACGGACTTCCAGAAGATAGGCCGGCTCGGCTGCGGCGAATGTTACGATGCGTTCAAGAAGAACCTGCTGCCGCTCCTAAAACGCATCCACGGCTCGACCAGGCATATAGGGAAATCGCCCAAAGAGATCGACGAGACCGACGGCAAGAAAAAGATATCCGAGGCGCAGGAATTGCGCCAGCAGCTCCAGCGCGCAATAGATATGGAGGAGTTCGAGGAGGCTGCCAGGCTCCGCGACAGGATAAGGGCGCTTGAAAAGAAGGCGAAAGACAAGCCATGACCCTCGGCGAGCTGTGGGGCCAGACCGGAGAATGGCTTAAAGGCACCGGCCCGGACACGGATATAATAATGTCCTCGCGCATAAGGCTGGCCAGGAACCTGGCTAAGTATCCTTTCCCGCATTGGGCTTCGGCCGGACAGCTTGAGGGCATTATCTCGGATTTTGAGGGCGCCTATAAGAAGACGGATTATTTTAAGGGGGCTTTATTCTTAAGGATCGATGAGCTCGACAGCATTGAAAAACAGATGTTGATCGAGAGGCATCTTATAAGCAGGGAGCATATAGCAAATCCCGAGCATAAGGCGGTCCTGATAAGCGAACGCGAGATAATAAGCATCATGGTCAACGAGGAGGACCACCTTCGCATACAGGTCCTCCAGCCGGGTTTCAACCTGCACGACACATGGAAACTTGCGGACAAGATAGACGAGGAATTGGAGCAGAACCTCGAATTCGCCGTCTCATCGGACCTGGGCTACCTGACGTGCTGCCCGACTAACGCCGGGACCGGATTGAGGGCGTCATGCATGGCGCACCTCCCGGCGCTGGTGATGACGAAACAGGCCGGAAGGATCATACAGGCGATAAGCAAGCTCGGGATGACGGCCCGCGGCCTCTTCGGCGAGGGGACCGAGGCATACGGGAATTTTTTCCAGATATCGAACCAGGTGACGCTCGGGCACTCGGAGGAAGAGATAGTCGACAGTCTCGAGAGGATAATGAAACAGATAATAGAGCAGGAGAACACCGCCAGGAATTCCGTCTTCGCGAACCAGAGGCTGCTTTTAGAGGACAGGATATCCAGGTCGCTGGCCGAACTAAAGAGCGCCAAGCTCATAAGCAGCGAAGAGGCGCTGAACCTGCTTTCGATAATAAGGCTCGGTGTTGACTTAGGGATCATGAAGGGCCCGGACCGCAACATGCTGAACGATCTTTTTATACAGATACAACCCGCCCACCTCCAGAAGAAGGAAGGCAAGCGACTTTCGGCCGAGGAGAGGGACGCGGTGCGCGCGGAGTTTATCTCAAAGAAATTCAATATCCAGCCCATACTTTGAGGAGGATGGTTCATGAACATGTTTTCAAGATTTACCGAAAGGGCGAGGAAGGTGATAATCCTCGCGAAGGAAGAAGCCAAGAGGTTTAACCACGATTATATTGGGACGGAACATATACTGCTCGGGCTGATAAAAGAGGGCGAAGGCGTCGCGGCCGCAGTCCTGCAGAACCTGGGACTGAGCCTTGAGGCGATACGCCTCGAAGTCGAGAAGATCGTCCAACCCGGCCCGCCGACAGTCGTCTCCGGCGATATACCTTTCACCCCGAAAGCGAAGAAAGTCATCGAGCTCGCCACCGACGAAGCCAGGAACCTCGGCCATAATTATATCGGCACGGAACATTTACTCCTTGGCCTAATACGCGAGGGCGAGGGTGTGGCGAGCCAGGTACTTACTAACCTCGGCCTCGACCTGAACAGGGTCAGGCAGGAGGTCATGTCGCTCCTCGGTTCCGCGTCCCCGGGTTTTACCCAGCAGCAGGCGCAGGCGAAGACCAAGACGCCTTCGCTGGACGCGTTCGGCAGGGACCTGACGACGCTTGCCCGCGACGGGAAGCTCGACCCGGTCATCGGCCGGAAAGACGAGATAGAACGCGTCATCCAAATACTCTCGCGCAGGACGAAAAATAACCCGGTGCTCCTTGGAGAGGCCGGCGTCGGCAAGACCGCGAT
>JAQTVK010000095.1 GCA_028706795.1 Candidatus Omnitrophota bacterium
ACCGCGTTTGTCGCGGCGCCCTTGCGCAGGTTATCCGCTACGACCCACAGCCACAGCCCGTTCTTAACAAAATAGTCGCTGCGTATGCGGCCTACAAAGGTCTCATCCCTTCCCTCGGCATCCTTGGGCATAGGGTAAAGCCCTTTTTTCGGGTCGTCCTCGACTATTATGCCGGGTGACTTCGAAAGAAGCGCCCGGACTTTATCGGGGCTGATGGGCCTTGAGGTCTCTATATATACCGACTCGGAATGGCCGGTCCTGACAGGCACCCTCACGGTGGTCGCGGAGATCTTAATTTTGTCGGCATGCATTATCTTATGGGTCTCGTTGACCAGCTTCCATTCCTCGTTGGTGTAATCGCATTCGGCAAAGCTTCCTATGTGCGGAAATACATTATAAGCCAGCTGCTGCGGCATCGAACGTTCGATATCGACGTGGATATTCTCATATCTGCTCGCGTGGATCGCGGCCGCCTCGGCTTTTAACTGCTCGACCGCGCTCTTGCCGGCGCCTGATGACGCCTGCAGGGTAGTGACGATTATCCTCTTTATCCCGACCTTCTTGTGGATAGGGTTAAGCGCTACGACCATTTGTATGGTCGAGCAGTTCGGGTTCGCAATTATGCCTTTGTGCTTTTTGACGTCGGCGGCGTTCACTTCCGGCACCACAAGCGGGACTTTCGGGTCCATGCGGAAATCAGCGCCGTTATCTATGACGATGCAGCCCCTCTTTACCGCTTCCGGCGCATAAGTGACGGCCGCACCCTTCTCGCCTTCGGTCCCGGCAAAAAGCGCTATATCCATCCCGTCAAATTCCCCGGGCGAGATAGCCTGTACAGAGTATTTTTCCCCGTCAACAGTTATCTCCCTTGCGCTGCGCGCTAATACCCGCAGGTCTCCTATCGGGAAATTCCGCTGGCGTAACACGCGCAGCATCTCTATCCCGACAACGCCCACTCCGACAACGACTACATTATATTTACTTTTTCTTTTCATCATTTTACCTTTATATCATTCCGGCGACCATATCGCCGACTTCGCTTGTTGAATAACCCATTTTCCCGGCCGCGAGCGCCTTCAATTTCGTGTTCACGGCCTTTATCACCGCTTCCTCGATCGCCTCCCCGGCCTTCTCCTCGCCGAGGTTCTCGAGCATCATCCCGCCGGCGCAGATAGCAGCCAACGGATTGATTATATTCTGGCCCGTGTATTTCGGGGCTGAGCCGCCTATAGGCTCGAACATCGAGACGCCCTTCGGGTTGATGTTCCCGCCTGCCGCGATACCCATGCCGCCCTGTATCATTGCGCCGAGGTCGGTTATGATATCACCGAAGAGGTTGTCTGTCACAATGACGTCGAACCATTCCGGGTTCTTGACGAACCACATCGTCGTCGCGTCGACATGCGCGTAATCGGTCTTTATATCCGGATACTCTTTCGCGACCTCTGTAAACGTCCTCTGCCATAGATCCCAGGCGTAAGTCAGGACGTTCGTCTTTCCGCAGAGCGTAAGCTTATTTTTCCTGTTGCGCTTCTTGCATAACTCGAAAGCGTATCGGATACAGCGCTCGACGCCCTTCCGGGTATTGTATGAGATCTGTATGGCAACCTCTTCGTCGGTCCCTTTCTTCTGGAACTCGCCCATCCCTTTATAAAGGCCTTCCGAGTTCTCGCGCACGACGACAAAATCTATATCCTCCGGCTTCTTGTCCTTGAGCGGACAATACGCCGAATTATAGAGTTTGACCGGGCGGAGGTTTATATACTGGTCGAGAGAAAAACGCAAATTAAGCAGGACCTGCTTTTCGAGGATGCCGGGCTTTACGTCAGGATGCCCGACCGCGCCGAGGTAAATGGCGTTATATTTCTTGAGCTCCTCGATATCCTTTTCATCGACGGTCTTTCCTGTCCTCAAGTAGCGCTCGCCGCTGAAATCGAATATCTTCGTCTCATATTTGAAGCCGAACTTATTGCTTGCGGCTTTCAAGACTTTAAGCCCTTCGTTTATTACTTCCGGCCCTGTCCCGTCGCCGGGTATGACAGCGATCCTGTAATTACCCATTTTTCTTGACCACCCATTTCATGAGCCCGCCCGCCTCGATAAGCTCCTGCATGAACGCGGGCATCGGCTTTGCCTGGCACTTCTTGTTTCTTGTGAGGTTCCTGATCAACCCTGTCGAGGCGTCGACTTCCACTTCGTCGCCTTCTTCTATAGATTTTGCGGCTTCCGGGCATTCGAATATCGGAAGGCCGATGTTTATGCTGTTCCTGTAGAATATCCTTGCAAAGCTGTCCGCGATGACGCATGAGATGCCGCAGCCTTTAATCGCGAGCGGCGCGTGCTCACGGCTCGACCCGCAACCGAAGTTCTTGCCGCCCACTATAATATCTCCGGCTCCGATCTTCTTCGAGAATCCCGGGGCTATGCCGTCCATGCAATTCTCCCCGAGGACCTTCGGTTCGACCGAAACAAGGTATTTTGCAGGGATTATCTCATCCGTATTTATATCATTGCCGAATTTCCATGCCTTGCCTTTGAGTATCATATTACTTCCTCCGGATGCGCTATCCGCCCTTTTATCGCGCTTGCCGCTGCGACAGCCGGGTTCGAGAGATAGACCTCGGACTTCAAGTGCCCCATCCGGCCGGTGAAATTCCTGTTCGTCGTTGCGATAGAGCGCTCGCCTGCGGCCAATATCCCCATATGCCCGCCTAAACACGGCCCGCACGTGGGAGTCGAAACTGCGCAGCCCGCTTTCACGAATATCTCGAGCAATCCTTCGTCCATCGCCTGTAAATATACCGCCTGCGTCGCCGGGAAGATTATGCAGCGCACGTCCTTATGGACCTTCTTCCCCTTCAGGATCTTCGCTGCCATCCGGAGATCGCTGATGCGGCCGTTCGTGCACGAGCCGATGACCGACTGGTCGATCCTGACGTTCTTGACCTGGCTTACAGGTCTCGCGTTGGACGGCAACGGAGGCAAGGATACCATCGGCTCGAGTTTCGAGACGTCATATTCCTTTACCCCGTAATATTGCGCGGCCTTGTCGCTTTTGTATATCTTCCATTTCTTCTTTGATTTTTTGGTAGTTTCTCTGACGTATTTCAATGTAATGTCATCGGCCGCGATGATCCCGTTCTTGCCGCCGGCCTCGATGGCCATGTTGCACATAGCGAAACGGTCATCCATCGGAAGGCGCTCGATAGCGTCGCCTGTGAATTCCATCGCCTTATATAAAGCACCGTCTACGCCGATATCGCCTATCGTGTAGAGTATGA
Organism: Candidatus Omnitrophota bacterium; assembly: GCA_028706795.1. GTDB lineage: Bacteria > Omnitrophota > Gorgyraeia > Pluralincolimonadales > Pluralincolimonadaceae > Pluralincolimonas. The sequence goes on from JAQTVK010000095.1 coordinate 3,282, forward strand.
GGTCCTTGCCCCCTACCCATTTGTTGAGCTTCCCGCTGTAGACGAATTTCATCGACTCCGGCACCTTGAACCATATCCTACCCCTTATGAATACCGCTGCGAGGTCAGTCGAGCCGACTCCGGTCGAGAATGCGCCGACAGCTCCATATGTGCAAGTATGAGAATCCGCTCCAATTATGAGGTCTCCGGGCATTGTAAGCCCCTCTTCCGGGAGGAGCGCATGCTCGATACCCATGCACCCGATCTCGTAATAATATTTAATGCTGTGTTTCTTAGCGAACTCCCTGAGCACTTTGAGCTGCTCGGCGGATTTAATATCCTTCGCCGGAGAGAAATGGTCCGGCACAAGCGCTATCTTTTTGTTATCGAAGACCTTGCCCGCGGCGGCCTTCTCGAACTCCGATATCGCTATAGGCGCGGTGATGTCGTTGCCGAGGCAAAGGTCGACCTTGCAATCGATAAGATCGCCGGGCGATATCGACTTCTTGTCCGCATGCGCCATTAATATTTTTTCAGTTATTGTGTATCCCATCTACAACTCCTTGATATATGCTATTTCGTCGCATTTCGCGAACTTCGGGCAGATGCTGCAATCTGTCCATATCTTCTGCGGCAGCTTCTTCTTCTCGGTCGGCATAAACCCGAATTTCTTGAAAAAATCCGACTTCTGCGTCAGGACGAAGACGCTTTTTATCCCCATATCCCGCGCTTCTTTCAGGCACGCCTTCACCAGGCCGGTACCGACCCCTGATTTCACGTGGCCGGCATCGACGGCTAAAGATCTTATCTCCGCCAGTTTATTCGAGAAGATATGGAGCGCCGCACACCCTATAAGGGCGCTCCCCTTATCGTAAACCCAGAAATCCCTCAAGCTCTCCGCGATCTCGTGTTCGGCGCGGGGAAGCATCATATTCTTGCCGGCATAATAATCTATCAACCCGTGTATCCGCCCTGTGTCTTTCGCCTGCGCTTTTCTTACCATATTATTTTATGATTCCAGTGGTCGGGCTAGACGGCGAAGCGTATTGCTTCTTCGCTATCCTTCCCGACAAATATGCCAATCTCCCCGCTTCAGACGCCAATTTCATCGCTCGGGCCATACCGACCGGGTCTTTTGCCCCGGCGATGCCGGTATTCATCAATATGCCGTCTACCCCCAATTCCATCGCTACCGCAACATCCGAGGCAGTGCCCACTCCGGCGTCGACTATCACCGGAACTTTGACCGCTTCCTGTATAAATCTTATGTTAATGGGATTCAATATCCCCATACCCGAACCGATC
>JAQTVK010000096.1 GCA_028706795.1 Candidatus Omnitrophota bacterium
ATCGACCACATAACCCAGGTACTCTTCGACGAGGTCTTTCTTCGAAGCCACGATTAGGACTTTCATCTTGCCGTCCTCGGCGTTCTGGTCGATCACGTGGGCGTCTATATAGACCTCGTTTATGTTGAACGGTATATGCTTTTCGGCCTCGAACTGCAGGGCCGATTTCAATTCACCCTCGCTCATCTTCGGGAAGAGCACCTGGCGCACGACGATGCCCTGCCCCGAAACGGAGATCGTCACGCCCTGGACCTTCGTCTCCGAAGAAGCGACGGCGCGCTTTACCGCTTCGACGACCGCCGCTTTCGACCTTTCCCCCTCGATCGCCTGGACGGCGAAAAAATCAAGTTGGGACCCGTCCGTTTTTTGCCGCGAGAGGGACAATACCTTTACGGAAGAAGTGCCGATATCTATGCCGACCCTGGCTCTTGTCCTGCTAAAATTCAAAAACGGGAATTTTATCTCTTTCATATCCTACTCTATCGGGGGATCGGACTCGCCCGCCTTCCCCCCGCTCTTTGCCCTTATTATACCCGTGCTGTCCGTAAAAAAATACCTGTTCCCTGTCCTGCCGGGAGAAGTCGGTTCTGCGCTCAGCTCGAAATTTTCGGCGTCGATGAAAGTATAATTGAACCTGTAACCCTGTTTCTGCTTAGTCACGGCCAGGACCGAATCCAGGTAAGGAGGGTCGGAATCCGGCGCGACCAGGTTATCCAGGCCAGCCGGAAAAGTATGGGGGTTGGAATTCGTGTAATAGCTGTTGCAGGCCGATCCGATCGTCCGCGACGATACTATAGCCGACGCCTCGTTCGCGTTTATGCGGGATGTGAGAAAAACAGGGATGGCAATGGCCGCCAAAGTGGCTATAATGGCGATAACTATCATTATTTCAACGAGAGTAAAACCGCGATATGATAGTTTTTCTTCTTTCATTGAGTTTTAGTTTATATTTTTTGAGCAAAAAAGTCAAGAAAAATTGAAAAAAATAACCCATATAAACACTTGATATTGATACCTGTATATAGTAAAATCCAATCATGAAAATATTCCGCGGCAAAGGCATGACCTTAATTGAAATCATGGTTGCCACCTTTGTTTTCACCGTAGCTTTGGGTGCATTACTGGGCGCCATAACAGGCACCCTCTCCATAATCGAAACGGCCAGGGAACAGACAACGGCGGTCTTCGACCTGAGGAATATGATGGAGAGGATAAAAGCCACCGCATTTTCCAATACGGTCTCTTTTTTCCCTAACAATGTCACAGACGGCCCTGTTAACAGTTACCCGGCTATGTTAGGCGGATACACTCTTAGCAATGAACATATCACCATCTCTTATACAAATGTCAATAGTAACCCCCTGGAAATAACCGCGGCGTTAACGTGGCGGGATAGATACAATCGGCTGCATACGGCATCGATGTCTACCTTTAAAACAAGGTAAGTTAAAGATGCGAACATCCAAATTCATGAGACGGGAAAATATCCGCGGCTTTACCCTGGTAGAGGTAATGATATCGTCGGCTATCCTGGCTATTATATTATCGATGGCTTACGGCATTTATCTTGGCGGCCTGGATATATGGGATGTCGCGGGCTACAAGGCCGACTTGCAGGGAGAGGCCAGGAACGCGTTAAGCGCCATGGCTAATGAATTGATGCGGGCGACCAGGGAGCCGTCATCTTCTTACAGGGCAGTCATCCCCTCCCCCTATCCATCAACCCCGTCTACCGCAAATAACAGCGTAAGATTCTACTTGCCCGTAGAAAATTTAGCAACCGGCAATCCGCAATGGGACCCTAGCAACCCTATAGACTACCGGCTGGATAATCAAACCGTCGTCGGCAAGACGGTATTAATGCGCTCGGGGGACGGCCTGCAGAAGATCCTGGCCAAAGACGCCTCCGGCGTACAATTTATCTTTGATCCAAATCTGTCTATCTATGAAATAAGGATAATATTGACGTTAAGCAAAACCACGCCGAGGGGAAGGCCCGTTTCCATCACATCGACCTCGATAGTAAGGCTGAGGAATTAAAAAATGACGAGTACCGCGAAGAGCCGCTATTTTTTGAGATCCGGGAGAAAAGGACAGGCCCTGATATTCGCTTACGTTATAGTCGCTGTATTTATAGCGATCTCTGCGGCTTTAGCCGTAAAAGCGATAAGTGAAAAAAATATTTCCCTTCATAATAAACGGGCCGCTGAGGCCCTTTACATGGCGGAAGGCGGGACGGAAAATACCATAGCTACTTTTATAAATGCCATCGCAAGCTTCCAGATACAGCCTAACGCAGCGCGTTTTCCCGCGGCCGCCGGCACCTATAATAACACTAACTATACCAACGCTCCCTTTAACGGAGCGCCTGTGACCTCCTATGTCCTGCAACGCGGGACTGAATACCTGGTCAATGAGGGCAAGACTACTAAAAAAGTGTGGAATTATGAAATAATTTCAAGGGTAGTCCATCCCGATACTGTCGGTTTTCCCCCCGACAAACAAGTCGTCGTAATATTACACCAGGTCATCGCGCGTAAGTTGACGCCTGCGACGCAATTTTTCATCTTTTATAAAGACGACCTTGAAATATTGCCCGGCAGTAACATGTCCCTTGGAGGGAAAATACACTCTAACAGCAATATCTACCTTGACGCGGAATCAGGAAAGATCCTTACGATCGACATGCCGGCAGGGCAGACCCTGGGTGCGGGAGAATGGCCGGATGACTATACGTTCCTGCATAGCTCAGGAAATATCTATAACGAAAGAAAAGATACCGGCAACCCGATCGCCGGGGATGTTGATATCCGCGTCGATCAGCAGGGGGCCTCGGAGAAAGAACTTATGGATGGCCTGGACTCCAACAGCCCTAACTGGACTACCGAGGCCCTAAACCGTTGGGGGAACGGCACAACAACCCATAGCACCGTCGAAGACGCTTCGCACGGGATAACCCAGCAGGCCGTGCCTTCCGTGGCCTCGATACAACCGGACGGTTATTATGCGCAGCAAGCCGGCCAGGGCGGCATCGTAATCCAGAACGACACCGTGACATTAAACGGAAATCCGATAACTTGTCCTGCCGACACGGTCACTAACACAACGGCTCTTGTCAATAATAGGGAAGGTAAAACAATAAAGATGACCGAGGTAGATCTGGCGAAATTAGCCGGAAGGACAGCGACAGGCAATATAATCTATCAAGATCCCCCGAAGAACACGAAACCTTACCCGAATAACCTGCCCGCAAACGGCCTTATCTACGCCACAAGGAATGATGCCGGCGTAAACCAGCAGCCCGGGATAAGATTAAAAAACGGTAGCACCATATATAAGGACATCGGGCTCACAGTCGTATCCAATGACCCCATATATATACAGGGTAACTATAATACGGATAACCCAAAATCGACGCTTGTTATCTGTGATTCGGTCAATCTGCTTTCCAACAACTGGAATACGAACGCACAACACCCATCAGATTCATCGTATACGGATTTTACTTACCGCACCGCGACCGATACAACCTTTAACACCTCTTTCATAGCGGGAGTCGATATTACGACTGCGGGGCATTATAACGGGGGACTGGAAAACTACCCGAGGCTGAGTGAAAGTTGGTCCAACAGAACTTTAAGTATTAACGGTTCGTTTATAGAATTGTGGAACACGGCGGATCCTGCCTCAAACCCTTATGGAATCGCGCAAGGCCCGTGGAAATACGGAGGTCCTAATTTTTATACGGCGCCGGGAAACCGCAATTGGAATTATAATAACACTACGAATGTGGCGCCATTCACGCCTAACGCCGTAGAAGCGCAGAGAACTATCTGGTGGTGTGAGTACACTGACGGGAATCATTCCTGGTAAACAAAACCCGGCTATTCTACCGGGACCCCTGCCGCGTCGTCTACCCTTATCACGCCTGACTCGTCCACAAAAAAAGTCCTGACGCCCGTTATGTTCACTGTTATGGGCGTCGCAGTGCATGTATACTGGTTCGCGCCCACAAAGGTATAATTAAAGTTATACCCCTGCTTCGCACCCCCTCCCAAGGTAGGATCTATATAAGGGGGAGTTTCCGTGCTTAATGTCGCGAGATCCGGAGGATATGCGGGCGGGTTCTGCATGCCCCGGTAACTCTCGCAGCCTGTGCTTATCGTCCTAAGCGAACCTATCGCCGACGATTCGTTCGCGATGACCCTTGCCCTCAAAAAACCGGGTATCGCAATGACCGCCAACGTGACCAGTATGGCCATGACGATCATTATTTCGACAAGCGTAAAACCTTTTCTGGATCTCAAGTTGTTAACCATTCTATTTAATCTATAACCAAAACGTTAAAATGTCAACCCTTCAGCGGAGTTTATCCTGAGCCCTTCGGCTCCCCTCAGGGTAAACTCCGCCGAAGGGCCCAGGGCAAGTATAACAAAAAGGCGAGGATTTTACTCCTCGCCTTTTCGCATACTTTACGCCCTGAGCATTATTCGATCGGGTTGCCCGCGGCGTTCGTCAATCTTATTACGCCCG
>JAQTVK010000003.1 GCA_028706795.1 Candidatus Omnitrophota bacterium
ATCTTATCGTCGTTTCGGACAAGGGGTTCTGGGTCCGTTCGATACTTATCGCCGGCGACGAAATGACCCATGCGATCGCCTCGAAGTTAAACATACCTTTCGATAAGGCGGAAGATCTTAAGCGCAAAGAAGGGATGGTAGTCGCATCGGACAGCCTCGTTCCTTCGAGCATAACCCCGACCGGCAAAGACCTCGTCAACGCCCTGAACCCGGTCGTCTCCGACCTCATATCTTCGGTCATCCAGTCGATGGAATTTTACAAGACAAAACATGCCCGCGATACCGCTTTCAACGAGATCATATTATCCGGCGGCGGCTCAAAGCTCAAGGGCATAGAGGATTTCCTGGCGAAAGGGCTTGGCATGCAGATAAGGCGCGCCAATCTTGGCCAGAAGATAAAATGCCCGTCTAACCTCAGGGTCGATATAGATTTCCAGACGCGCTTCGGCTCTTCGATCGGCCTGGCTCTGCGGCTCCTCCAGAGGTGCCCGACCAATATAGACCTGCTGCCGGCCGAGAGGAAGGAAGAGAGGGATTTCAGGAAAGAGAAATTCTGGATAATCTCTGCCGGCCTTCTCATCGCCGTGATACCGGTCACGATAGCGTATAATATCTGGTTCCAGTCGTCGACCTTAAGGAAGGAACTGACCTTCCTGGATTCGCTTTTGTCGGATTACGAGAACGTCAACACTGCGATAGCCAAACTCAAGGAAGACATCAAGAGCAGCGAGGCAAGGCTTAAACCTTTTGAAAATCTTGCCGTAAAGAAAAGCCTCTCGCTTGAGGCTGTGCTGGAAATAAGGAAACTCCTGCCCGAAGATACCTGGTTGACGTCGGTCTCCAAAGAGAAAGACCTTTTCTCTCTTGAGGGCAGGACGGTCTCCAGCCTCCTGACCATCAATGAGTTCAAGAACAGGCTTGCCTCTTCGCCGTTATTCGATTCGGTAGAGATAATATACGCGAGCCTGCCCCGCGAGACGGAAGAGGGCGATGGGCAGTACAGGGATTTTTCCATAAAGTTCAGGATCAAGGGGACGGGCGAGGCAACTGCGGCCCCGAAGGTCGAGAAGGCCGAAACGAAAGGCAAGAAATAGAAGATGCCAAAAGGCATGAGCGAGTCATTAACGACTAAAGTTTCCCTGGGAGCGGTCATACTGGTCTCATTCCTTTTTTTAGGGGTTACCGTCTATGATAGATGGAGGATCGAAAGGGCTGTAGTGCAGAAGCAGCAGGAGCTCGAGGTCTACAAGAACCAGGGCCTCGGTTTCCTCAGCAGCGAAAAGAACCGCCTGGACAGGCAACTCAAGTCCATGCAGGAAGCCGATAAGGAGATAAGCGGCATGCTATTCTCTAAACCCTCCTCCCGGATGGTGAAGGAAGCAGGCGACCCCCTCAAATTCAAGGAAGAATTATACAAGGTCCAAAACAAGATAAAAGAGGAAGGGGCTTCCATAAGTTTCCAATTCCCGTTCTGGCTGGGCTTCGACAGGTACGAACACGACATACCGAATCCGACAGACCTTCCGTTCAGGGTAAAGCAGCTCGACATAATAAAGGAGATCGGGAACCTTGTCCTGGCCTCGAAGGCTCCGGAGATATCGACTATCGAATTTCTCGAGATCAAAAAAATAACGGCTGACAACAAGGAAATCCTTTATATGGAATTTCCCGTCAAGGTGATCCTCAAGTGCAACAATGAGAACCTGGTCAATTTTATGTATAAGCTGAGCGTCGCCGACATGCCTTTCAGGGTAGATTCGTTTAAGATAAAAGTTTCCTTAGACGAGGCCGCTCCCGACGGAGAGCTGACCGCCGAGATGGTCATAGTCGCTGCAGTATTGCCCGCGGAGAAGTTATGAAAGGCACATCCCGTATAATAGCCGCTGCCGCATTCGTCCTATGGATATTGGCAATGTGGAAATCGTCTTCGGTCTTTGAGTCAAGGCAAGTCCCGTTCCATCCGGAAGAGGCCAAGGCCGGGGCCGTGGCCGTCAAAGAGGGGGCGGCAGCCTCCCTGCCAAACTCTTTTTCGAACGTGGAAGAATTGCTCAAATCTCCTTATACCGTCGAAAGATACCAGCCTCTTATTGATAAGAATATCTTCATAAAGCCCGAACCTCCGCCCGATGTTTTTACGCCTGACAAACTGGTGTTGATATCCGTTTCTGCCGTGCCCCTGCCTTTTATGTTCAACGGTTTTATCGAAAAGTCGGACGGGTCCATAATAGGCCAGATCAACTGGTCCGGGAAGACATATTTCGTGAAGAAAGGGCAAAAGCTTAAAGACTACAAAATAACGGATATCAACAGCAAGATTCTCAAGATGGAAAACAAGGATGGCCAGATTATCCTTGACTATAAAAAGCCGGCGAAAAGCAAGGAATTTGTCGCAAAACTGCACGACTCAATGAATAATAAGGATATCGAGGTAAAAAAGGATGACCCGGTCGGGGCGTATAAAGTGCTTGACATAAAACCTGATTCTGTGGTAATATACGGCCAAAATAAAGAGTGGGTTATAACAAAGGGGAGATGATATAAATGAGTATGACCAATGAGGTTAAAAGAACACTCGGTAAGTTTTTTGTTTGCATCTTTTTGGCTTTTAATTCGTTCTTTATTATCTCATTAGGTAATGGTTTTTGCGCCAGGGCTTACGCTGCTGCCGATACGGATATAGCCGGTGACTCGATCGAGGCAAGGATAATAGCCCAGGACCTGGCCAAAGAGAAAAAAGTCGAACAAAAATCCCTCATTAAAGACCTCTTCAATCAAGCCAAGAGCGAATACGACGCCAAAAATTACGAAACCGCGCAGCAGATTTTCGAGAGGATAGTCCAACTGGACCCCAAGAATAAACAAGCCGTCCATTATGTTGAATTGTGCAAAGATGGCATAGTGAAGACCGTCCCTGATACAATAACCGGTTCTATGGTGAAGCGCGGCAAAGCGAATTACGCTAACAAGGAGTATTCCGCTGCCGTAGGGGATTTTGAGAGCGCACTGGCCGCAAATCCGAGCGATATCGAAGCGCAGGCGTGGCTGATCAAAGCGAGACAGGCCGAAGGGTTAGTCAGCAGGGAAAGAGCCACCAAGGAAGAGCGCAAGTACGTCATAAAAAACAGGCGCGTAACGAACGAGGAGAAGGAAACATCCGAAGAAAAAGCACTCCTCGATGTGGATAGGGGATGGTTGCCTCCGGAGAAGACCGGCAGGGAAGAGCTGCAGGTCGAAGAGGTAATACCTGAGTCGGAGAGGGCCCAGATGGATGCAAGGAAGAAGCTCGAGGACAAGATGGCGAGCGTCATCGTTCCGGCCATATCGGTTACCGATGCCGACATCCAGGACCTTATCCGCCAGTTGACCGAGATGACCGGAGTAACGATAGTCATCGACGAAAAAGCCCTGGCCGAACTTACGAAAGAACAGCCGCTGAAGATAACGCTTAGCACCGTAACGCCGATGCCGTTGCTCGATCTCCTCGGTATCGCGTTCAAGACGACGCAGCTGGGCTATAAAGTCGAGCCGAATTATGTTTGGGTCTCTAAAAAGTCGAACACGATCGAACTCGTGACAAAGACATATAAACTAAAATACGGCGAACGCAAGACGCACACGGTCAAATTGACAGAGTTTGAAGAAAAAACGGCAGAGAAATAATGAAGAAAACATTTATCGCGGCTGCGTTAACGGTTTGCTTGGCGATCCCCCAGGTCGCGCTCTTTGCGGCCGATAACGGCAGCGGCCTCAGCATCAAAGATTACCTTGAGCGAAGCCTGCCTGCCCAGGAAGGGAGAAAGATAACTTATAATGACGGCACGAAGCTCCTTACCGTCACCGATACGGAGGAAAACCAGGCAGTCATCAAGAATTTGATAAAAGGATTTGAGGTCGGCCCAAAACAGGTGATGATCGAGACAAGGTTCGTGGAAGTGGCTGTCACCGACCTGGACGAGCTCGGCATGGAATGGGATTTCTACCATCCGGGCAACGCCAACGACAAAAACAGCGGGTTTACCATAGGCGCTCCTGTGGGCACGGCGTATCAAGGCGTGCAGTGGAACAATGATATAGAGTCCGCTTTCCCCGTCGTGGGGAATTTCGCCGGCCAACTAATGATGTTCAAAGTCTTGGCCAACGGCGAGGCCTATATAGCGAATCTCAGATTTTTAGAGCAGCAGGGGAAGGCCAATCTCCTTTCCGCTCCCAAAGTGACCGCGATCTCCGGCCAGATGGCGAACATCCAGGTGATAAGGACATATCCTTACGTATCTGATTTTACGCTCGAGAACATAGGAACGGCTGAGTTCCCCATCTGGAGTTACAAATTGGCTCTTGCCGAAAAACCGGTAGGCATATTCCTTGAGGCGACCCCCTATGTCACCGAAGGGTCGAATACCATAACTTTGGACTTGCATCCCGAGGTGAGCGTCTTGCGGTCCCAGGTTGCGATCTCTAATTTACAGACTAGCGGCGAGACGGGACAGCTGGGCAATGTAACCTCCGCAACCTCCGTAAAACTCATACCGAATGAACTGGGTTGGCCTGTCGTGGATGTGAGGACCACCCAGACGAGCGTTTCGGTAGACAGCGGAGCGACGATAGTGCTCGGCGGGATGATCAAGGACAGCGAAACGGTGACGAAGAGGAAGATCCCTCTCCTGGGAGACATACCTTTGCTTGGACAAGCTTTCCGGTATGATTACAAGAACCAGACCAAGACAAATCTGCTCATATTCATTACCGCGAGCATTATCGACGCGAAAGGCGAGGCTATAAGATGAAGAATAGATATAGCGCTTCTTCGAGGCAGGCGATCTTATACTCGGCGGTCATTCTTCTTTCGTTGGCGGCCGGGCAGGTTTTTGCGGCGGACGAGCCGACCGAAGGAGAAGCATCCAGCATCGAGCAATATCTTCAGGATGCCTTGCCGGAGAACCCGGAAAGGAAGATCGTTTATGACCCGATGACCGGCGTCCTTACCGTTACCGATACCCCGGATAACCAGTCGATGGCCAGGGATTTGATCGAATTATGGGATACGGGGCCCACGCAGGTAAGGATACAGGCGCGGTTCGTAGAGATCCAGGTTAATGATTTGCAGGAATTGGGGATCGAATGGCAGGTCTTTAAAGCGCAAAGATATCCCATGGATAAGAACGGCCACTGGAGCAATTTTGGGACAAGTATTTCCAGCGGGACATTGAGCGAAGACCAGACTAACGCCGCTTTCTTCGGGACGGCGAACGAGACCTCGGGCTTGGGCTTGACCATCGGTAAGATGACGAATGCGGGGGATATATACAGGGCGTACATAAAGGCGCTTGTCGAAAAGGGAAAAGCCAGCCTCTTGTCTTCGCCATCGGTCACCACGATCTCCGGACAGATGGCGAACATCCAGGTGGCTAACATAGTCCCTTACGCGTCGGACTATACGAGGACTAACATCGGCACCGCAGATTTCCCGGTAATGGTCGAGATATACAAAGTGGCTGAAAAGGTCACCGGCATATCGCTTGAAGTGACGCCCTCGGTCGGCGGCGACAGTAAAGTGGTCACAATGGACATACACCCCGAGGTCAGCGTCCTGGTCGACCAGATCCCGATCTCTTCTTCGTCCGATTTCCCCGCAGACTTGGGTTATCCGGTCATAGATACAAGGACTACGCAGACGTCGGTGGTCGTTAAGAGCGGAGAGACGGTCGTCCTGGGCGGATTAATAAGGGAAGATGAAAGAGTGACGAGAAGAAAGGTCCCGATCCTGGGCGATATACCCGGTTTAGGCTACCTTTTCAAGACCGACCACACCGAAAAGTCAAAGAAGAACCTGTTGATCTTCCTGACAGCCACGATATTGGACTCGAGAGGAGAACCGGTGCTATGAAACGCAGAATATTGCTGATATCCGTTTTTTTATGCGTTATTATCTTATCGTCAGCCGTGATGGCCCAGTACCTCCCCACTACTTCGTCAACAAAGTCCGGCAAGCAGAAGGACGTGATCCTTACCCCCGCGGACATACAAGATTCCTATAAAGTCATAGGGATCGTCTCGATACGCGGCGGCGAAGTGAACCTCGACGCCTTAAACAGCAAGCTTAAGGATGCGGCAAAGGAATTGGGGGCCGATTACGTCATAGGCATACAGTATTTCAACTACAGCGGCTACGTATATGCCTATGGGACGGCCGTAAAGGTCAAGGAATAGGAAGAACAATCCGGAAAGACCACGCCTTTTTCATTTTTCCCCGTAAAAACTTATACTAATGACGGAAAACCCAGATCGTCTTTTCTTAATAGACGGTAATTCATTCTGCTATAGGGCATTCTACGCTATCCGCAGCCTCACGAATTCAAAAGGCCAGCCGACGAACGCTATATACGGGTTCATAACCATGATCAGAAAATTGATCGAGGATGAGAAGCCCGGATACCTGGCTATAGCGTTTGACCTCAAGGGCCCGACGTTCAGGCATAAGAAGTTCGAGGAATACAAGATACACAGGAAACCGATGCCGGATGAACTGGTCGACCAGATGCCGCTGATAAAGGAAGTGGTCAGGGGTTATAACATCCCGCTCTTCGAGATGCAGGGTTATGAGGCCGACGACGTACTTGCGACGCTGGCGGTGAAAGCGGCGGACAAGGGATATGAGGTTTACATAGTGACCGGCGATAAGGACATGCTCCAGCTTGTCGGGCCGCGCATAAAAGTATATAACGTCCACAAGGAAGGGCTCATTTACGACAAAGATAAAGTGAAAGAACGCTACGGCGTCCCGCCGGAAGGGATAGCCGACCTGATCGCGCTCATGGGAGACTCCTCCGATAATATACCCGGCGTCACCGGAATAGGCGAGGTCACCGCGAAGAAACTGATGGAGGATTTCGGCAGCCTCGATAAGGTCCTTTCGGCCGGGGATAAGATAAAATCCGAGAGCCTTCGCAAAAAGCTGACGGAATACAGGGACCAGGCGATATTGAGCAAGGAGCTCGCGACCGTGGACAGGGATGTGCCGGTAAAGATAGATTTCGACGAACTCAAACTAAAGGAGCCGGATAACGCCAGGCTCTATGATCTGTTCAGCGAGCTTGAGTTCAAGCGCCTGCTTAAGGATCTTTCCGCCCCCGGCAAGCAGCTTTCCGGGAAGTACCACCTCGTAGAGGGCGAGGGCGCGCTTGACGGCCTGGTAAAGGGATTGGCCGGGCAGAAGAAATTCGCCCTGGATTTTGAGACGACAGGCACCGACCCGCTTTCGTGCGAGCCGGTGGGGATATCTTTCTGCTGGGAAGAGGGCGCCGCGTATTACGTTCCGATAGGGGACGTGAAAGGCGGTTTCGACAAAGAGGTTTTGTTCGGGAAGCTCAAACCTATCCTGGAAGACAAGAAGAAGCTCAAAATAGGCCAGAACATTAAATACGAACAGCTCCTGCTCGCGGTGAACGGCGTGAATATGGAAGGGCCGGTCTTCGATACGATGGTCGCTTCATACCTGCTCAATCCCTCGAAGCTGAACCACAACCTGGAAGATATAACCCTGGAATACCTTAACCTCAAGAAAACGCCGATAACCGACCTCATAGGCGTGGGCAAGAAGAAGATAACGATGAAGGAAGTGGAGATAGAAAAGATAAAGGATTATTGCTGCCAGGATTCGGACGCTGCCTTCAGGCTCAAGGATGTCCTGGAGGGCCAGCTCGAGGAGAAGAACCTCGGCAAACTCTTCCATGAAGTAGAGATGCCGCTTCTCGGCTGCCTCGCCGCGATGGAGCTGACGGGTGTAGCGATAGACGTAGATTACCTGGCGAAGATGTCTAAGGAGATGGAGAAGCGGCTTGAGAAGACAACAGCCGAGATCTATGAGATCGCCGGGACGGAATTCAATATCAATTCGCCGAAACAATTATCCGAGATATTATTCGTTAAGATGAAGCTCCCCGTCGTAAAAAAGACGAAGACCGGGCATTCGACCGATGTCGAAGTCCTCGAGGCGCTTTCGGCGGTCCACGCCCTGCCGGCGCTGCTGCTTAAATACAGGGAGGTATCGAAACTGAAATCGACGTACGTGGACGCCCTGCCCCAGCTCGTAAACCCGAGGACGGGCCGGGTACATACTTCATTCAACCAGACGGTCACGGCGACCGGAAGGCTCAGTTCGTCAGACCCGAATTTCCAGAATATACCGATAAAGACCGAAATGGGAAAGCAGATAAGGCGTGCATTTGTCGCCGGAGAAAAAGGATGGGTGATATTATCGGCTGATTACTCCCAGATAGAGCTGAGAATACTCGCGCATTTCTCCCAGGACAAGGAGCTCCTTGATGCCTTTGATAATGGCCGCGACATCCACACGCATACGGCCTCGCTCATATTCGGCGTCAGGGAAGGCGAGGTCACCCCGGAGATGCGCTCGATAGCTAAAACGGTCAACTTCGGCATCATCTACGGCATGAGCCCGTTCGGCCTTTCCAGGGAACTGAAGATCGAGGTCTCGAAGGCGAAGGAATTCATAGACGCCTATTTCGAAAAGTACGGCCGTGTAAAGACATTTCTCGAGGACCTCGTGGACGAGGCGAGGGAGAACGGCTATGTGACGACCATACTGAATCGCAGGAGATACCTGCCTGAGATAAACAGCCAGAATAATTCCGTAAGGCAGTTCGCCGAGAGGGCGGCCATAAACGCCCCGATACAGGGTTCGGCGGCGGACCTCATAAAAATAGCGATGATAAACATCCATAATGTCTTGAAAGAAAAGAAGCTCGACTCAAAGATGATACTCCAGGTGCACGACGAGCTGGTTTTCGAGGTGCCGGGGGACGAGGTAGAGGAGACGAAGAAGATAGTTAAGACCAGGATGGAAGAGGTCGTAAAGCTGACTGTCCCGGTCAAGGTCCAGGTAAAAGCGGGCAAGAACTGGCTGGAGGCAGCCTGACATGCCTAAAGATAAAAGATTAAAAGTACTCTTCGCATCAAGCGAGGTAGACCCTTTCTCAAAGACCGGGGGTCTTGCCGATGTGGCAGGGAGCCTTCCCGTAGCCTTGGATAAGGCGGGGGTGGACATTAGGGTGATAACGCCGCATTACAAATGCGTAAGGGCTTTCGGCAACGAGGCGATGCTGGCCGATAGGGTGCCGGTCTATTTCGTTAAGAACGACAAATTTTTTATGAGGGATCACCTCTACGCCGATAAGAAGGGCGACTATGCAGACAACCTCGACAGGTTCTCATTTTTCTCGAGGAGCGTCATAGAACAGTTGAAGGAGCTGGATTTCAAGCCGGATATAATCCATTGCAACGACTGGCAGACGGCGCTGGTCCCGGTTTATTTAAAGGAGATATACGGCAAGAAGGATAAGTCCTGCCAGAACATAAGGACCGTCCTCACTATCCATAACCTGGGGTACCAGGGGGTATTCCCGAAACAGGAATTGCCGAAGACCGGCCTCGGTTGGGAATATTTCACTATGAACAGGCTCGAGTTTTACGACAAAGTGAATATCCTGAAAGGCGGGCTTGTTTTTACCGATGCGATAACGACGGTCTCCCCGACTTACGCGAAGGAGATACAGACGTCCGAATTCGGATGGGGCCTCAACGGCCTGCTGTCTGAAAGGAGAAACGACCTTTTCGGCATTTTAAACGGCATAGATCACGATGAGTGGGACCCTTCGAAGGATAAAGAACTCAAATACCATTTTTCTCCGGTGAAACCGGAAGGTAAATACAAGGATAAAGCCCTGCTCCAAAAGGAGGCCGGCCTGGAGGAGAGGCGCGACGTACCGCTTATCGGGATGATATCGAGGCTCGCAGACCAGAAAGGGCTCGACCTTATCGCCAGGATAATAGGTCCTCTCCTGGACCACGACGTCCAATTCATATTGCTGGGCACCGGCGAGGAGAGGTACCACCGGCTCTTCGAAGGCATTAAGAAGAAATTTCCCCGGAAGGCGTCGATAAACCTTAAGTTCGACGAGGTCCTGGCGAAAAAGATATACGCCGGCGCGGATATATTCCTGGTGCCGTCGAGATATGAGCCGTGCGGCCTGAGCCAGATGATATCGCTCAGGTACGGGACCATCCCTGTCGTGCGCAGGACAGGCGGCCTTGCCGATACGATAACCGGATACGACCCTAAGACGACGCGCGGCAACGGGTTCCTTTTCGAGACGTACGACGCGTGGGAGCTTTTGGACGCAATAAAGAGGGCGGCGGCCCTCTATAAACAGAAGGGTCTTTGGGCAAAGCTTGTCTCGAACGCGATGAAATGCGATTTTTCATGGGACAGGTCGGCCGGGAGATATCTTGAACTCTACAAAAAGCTGGTTTTGCGATGATAATAGCCGGAGTGACGGGAAGCATAGGCACGGGCAAAACGACTGTCGCGAGGATATTCAGGAGGATGGGAGCCGCAGTAATCGACGCGGACGAGATCTCCCACGAGCTTATTTATCCGGGAAGGCCCGCGTGGAAGAAGATCGTTTCGACTTTCGGGAAGGGGGTCCTGAGGCGCGACCATTTTATCGACAGGAAAGTCCTTGGCCGGAAGGTATTTTCCGACACGCGGAAGCTTAAAAAGCTGAGCGGCATTATCCATCCGCTGGTCTATAAGGAGATGCGCGAAAGGGTCGCGAAGATAAAAAGGTCGGACCCGTCATCGGTCGTCATCCTCGATGTGCCCCTTTTGCTGGAAAGCGGGGGCCAAAAGCATATTGACAAGCTGATAGTGGTGACGGCGCCGCGCGGCATACAGTTAAAAAGGGCATGTGGGAAGTTTGGGCTCAGCAGGTCCGAGGTGCTGCGGCGCATAAAGGCGCAGATGCCGCTCAGGGAGAAAGTAAAAGCCGCCGATTTCGTGATTGATAACGGCGGGACGATCGTATCTACGGCGAAACAGTCAAGGGTTATATGGAAGAAGCTGGTTGGAGCGTAAACTGTCCTCACAGGATAGAGGATGTACTCGAGGTCCTGAATAAGGAGATATCCGGTTCCAAGAACAAGAGGACCCTTCCGCCTATCGCGCTCCTTTTGGTTGACATAGATAATTTGGAAAGGGTGAACCGGTGGTACGGCAGGAACACCGGCAACGAGGTGCTGTCGGAAACGGCCGGTCTCCTGCGCCGTATACTGGGGCCCGACGACTTTCTCGCCAGGTTCGGCGGTGATGAATTCCTTCTTTTGTTTCGCAGGATCACCCTGAAAGACGCGAAAGAGAAGGCGTCGAAAATAATAGAGTCTTTAAAGAACCATGATTTCGCCTCTGACAGGCTGAAGATCTCGGCTTCTATCGGGATAGCGCATTATTTCTCTTTCGCTTTCTCGAGTGATGAATTGCTGGGATGCGCCGTCGAGGCTTTAGCGTTGGCACAAAAAGAGGGAGGAACATTCAAGGTGTTCATGGAAGAGGAGGAATGGAATGAAGTCTAATAACGAAGAGACAAACGGGAAACAATCTGCAAAAGAGACGGCCGAGGTAAAGGAGCCGTCGGGCACGGGTTTCAACATAACGAAGCTCAAGAAGATGACGATCCAGGAGCTTACGAAAGCCGCCAAGGACCTAAACGTAAATTCGATAAGCGGCTTGAAGAAGCAGGACTTGATCTTCAAGATACTCCAGGCGCAGGCCGAGAAGGAAGGTTTCATGTTCGGCGAGGGCGTCCTCGAGATACTCCCGGACGGATTCGGTTTCCTGCGTTCGTCGAATTATAATTACCTTCCGTCGCCCGACGATATCTATGTATCGCCGAGCCAGATAAGGAGGTTCGACCTGCGCACCGGCGATACTGTCAGCGGACAGATACGCCCGCCGAAGGAGGGGGAGCGTTATTTCGCGCTCCTCAAGGTGGAGGTCGTGAACATGGAGCATCCGGAATCGATGAAGGAGCGCACACTCTTCGATAACCTGACGCCGCTCTACGCCAACGAAAGGTATGTCCTGGAGACCGACACTGAAGAGATATCGATGAGGATCATGGACCTTTTGACCCCGATAGGGAAAGGCCAGAGGGGCCTGATCGTCGCGCAGCCGTACAGCGGCAAGACGATACTGCTCCAGAAGATCGCGAACTCCATCATGAAGAATTATCCGGAGGTCGTCCTCATAGTGCTGTTGATCGATGAGCGGCCGGAAGAGGTCACCGATATGCAGCGTTCGGTCAAGGGCGAGGTCGTGAGCTCGACTTTCGATGAGCCGGCCGAGAGGCACATCCAGGTCGCCGAGATAGTCCTCGAAAAGGCGAAGAGGCTTGTCGAGAATAAAAGGGATGTCGTTGTCCTCCTCGACTCGATAACGCGCCTCGCGCGCGCCTATAACACTGTCGCGCCGCACAGCGGCAAGATCCTTTCAGGCGGCGTCGATTCGAGCGCGCTGCACAAGCCGAAGAGGTTCTTCGGCGCGGCCCGCGCCGTAGAGGAAGGCGGGTCGCTTACGATCATCGCGACCGCGCTCGTCGATACCGGCAGCCGTATGGATGAGGTCATCTTCGAGGAGTTCAAGGGCACGGGCAATATGGAATTACAGCTCGACAGGAACATGTTCCAGAAGAGGATCTACCCGGCCATAGACATCAAGCGTTCCAACACGAGGAAGGAGGACCTGCTTTTCAAGGAGGATGAGCTCAAGCGCATCTGGATAATGAGGAAGGTCCTCAACGAGATGAATTCGGACGAGGCGATGGAATTACTGGTAGACAGGTTAGGCAAGACCAAGACGAACGCCGAATTCCTGTTGAATATGCAGGCAAAATAACAAAAAGGAGAAACCGGAATGAAAGACAAGATACATCCGAAATATGAAGCCACGACGATCACCTGCGCGTGCGGAGAGGTGATCCATACCCGCTCGACCAAGCCTAATATAAAGGTCGAGATCTGCTCGAAGTGCCACCCGTTCTTTACCGGCCTTACGAAGCTTATGGATGTCGCGGGCAGGGTCGAGAAGTTCAAGAAAAAGTACAAGAGGTAAAAAGGCCCCATTGCATATGTTCGAGGCCCTGGAGACCAGGCTCAGGCGTTATGAGGAGCTCGAGAAGCTGATCACCGATCCGAAGGTGATAGCGGATTCGTCCGCCTACCAGCGCTATACGAAGGAATTGGCTTCGCTCAGGCGCATAGTCTCCAAGTACAAGGAGTACAAGAAAATAGACTCCGAGATCGGCGAGATCGAGGACCTCCTTGAAAAAAAGTCTTCCGACGCGGAATTCGCAGAGATGGCCAAGGAGGAATTATCCGGCCTCAGGAAAAAAAGGCCCGGCCTCGAGAAAGAGGTCGAGGAAATGCTCCTTGAGAACGACCCGGACGCGGATAAGAATATAATCGTCGAGATCCGCGCCGGCACAGGAGGGCAGGAGGCGTCGCTTTTCGCGGCCGATCTTTTCAGGATGTATTCCAAATACGCCGCGAACCAGGGTTGGAAAGTCGAGATGCTGAGTTCTAGCTTGTCAGAGGCCGGAGGGTTCAAGGAAGTAGTCTTCGGCGTGGACGGCAACGGCGTCTACCGGAAGATGAAATTCGAATCAGGCGTCCACAGGGTCCAGAGGGTCCCGGTCACCGAGGCATCGGGCAGGATACATACCTCGACAGTCTCGGTAGCGGTGCTCCCGGAGGCCGAGGAAGTCGACATAAAGATCGACGCGAAAGACCTAAGGGTAGATGTTTTCAGGTCATCCGGTGCCGGCGGCCAGTCGGTAAATACCGCGGACTCGGCCGTCAGGATCACGCACATCCCGACCGGGATAGTGGTCCAATGCCAGGACGAGCGTTCCCAATTGAAGAATAAGAACAAGGCCATGAAGGTCTTGCGCGCGAGGATCATGGATAAGGCAATGACCGAACAGCAGCAGAAGATAGCCAAAGAGCGCAAGACGCAGATAGGCACAGGCGAGCGCAGCGAGAAGATACGCACTTATAATTACCCGGACAGGCGCATCACAGACCACAGGATAGGTTTTACGGTCCATAACCTCGAGAACGTCCTCGAAGGCGACCTCGAAGAGGTGATAATGGCGCTGTTGAAACAGGAGAAGGACCTCAGGCTCAAGGAGGCAAAATAAATATGGATTCACTGGAACAACTGGCGTGCTGGGCGTTCAATTGCGATCGCGCGCAACTATATACCGGCGATTATGAGGCGGACGAGGAGAACATAAAACTCTTCCACGAGGCGCTCGATTCATATGCGCGCGGGATCCCGGCCCAATATATTACCGGCGAGGCGGAGTTCATGGGTTTTGATTTTGACGTCAACCCGTCCGTCCTTATACCGAGGCCGGAGACGGAAACATTTGTCGAGAGGGTCCTGACGCTTATGGAGAGGGAAGGCATCACCGAACCGTCTATCCTCGACCTGGGGACCGGTTCCGGGGCGATAGCCGTAAGTTTGACAAAATTGAGCCCGTCCTGTAAAATGGTAGCCTCCGATGTCTCCGAAGAGGCCCTGGAAGTTGGAAGGGAGAACGCCGCGGCAAACGGCGTAGGCGAGAGGATAGAATTCGTGCTCTCCGACCTTTTTGAGCGTATTCCCGGCAAGAGGAAGTTCGACCTGGTGATCTCGAACCCGCCCTATATACCGAGCGAAGATTACGATTCCCTGCCTCCGGAGGTCAGGAGCGAACCGAGGATCGCCCTGGACGGCGGGCGGAAAGGCCTGGAGTTCTATAAAAAGATAATCCCGGATGCGGCAAAGAGGTTGAACCGCGGCGGGTATCTCGCGCTGGAGATAGGATACGGCCAGGCACAGGCGATAAACGATCTCCTCGCGTCCGCGGGATCATATCGGGATATTGAGATATTAAAGGATTATAACGATATAGACAGGATAGTTTTTGCGAAGAGGCGTTGATGGATAAGATAGCGATAGAAGGGCCGACGAGATTAAGGGGAACGGTCGAGGTAAGCGGGGCGAAGAATTCGGCGCTGCCTATTATGGCCGCTACGCTCCTTACCGACGAGAAGTGCGTGATAAAGCGAGTGCCACCCCTGCGCGACGTCAACACCATGATAAAGATCCTGCGCAACCTGGGCGTTAAGGTGCAGGTGGAGCCCGGGCGGCTGGTGATAGAACCAAAGGGATATAAAAATTATATAGCGCCGTATAAATACGTCAAGGAGATGCGCGCCTCATTCTGCGTCCTGGGGCCAATACTCGCGAAACACAGAAAAGCGCAGGTGTCGTATCCCGGAGGATGCGCCATCGGCAACCGTCCGGTGGACCTCCATCTTAAAGGCATAAGGGCGCTCGGCGCAGACCTGAAGATAGAGCATGGCTACGTCGTAGGCGAGACGAGGCAGCTGAAGGGGGCGCATGTATATTTGGGCGGCGCCTTCGGCTCATCGGTCCTCGCGACCGATAACGTAATGATGGCCGCGACCCTGGCTAAGGGCAGGACTGTAATAGAGAACGCCGCCTGTGAGCCGGAAGTCGTCGACCTTGCTGATTTCCTGAACAAAATGGGCGCGAAGATAAAAGGGGCGGGAACGCATTTTATCGAGATAGAGGGCGTAAAGAGGCTGGACGGGGCCGAAGCCGAGGTGATACCCGACAGGATAGAGGCCGGCACTTTTATGGTGGCAGCCGCGATCACCGGGGGCGATATCACAGTAAAAGGGGCGCGCTTCGACCATCTCGGCGCGCTGGTGGATAAATTACAGGATTCCGGCGTTACGATAACGCGCCACGGAAAAGATATACGCGTCCGGGTCCAGAGGCAGTTAAGGCCGGTGGATATAACCACATTGCCTTATCCGGGTTTCCCGACCGACCTGCAGGCGCAGATGATGGCTTTGATGACCACGATAAACGGGATAAGCGTCATAACCGAGAAGATATATCCCGACAGATATATGCATGTGAGCGAGCTGGCAAGGATGGGAGCGCAGATAAAACTCGAGGGCGATTCGGCTATAGTAAAGGGAGTAAAACAGCTGAGCGGCGCCCCGGTGATGGCGTCGGATCTGCGCGCCTCGGCCGCGCTGGTATTGGCCGGCATGGCTGCGAGGGGCAGGACCGACGTCTCAAGGGTCTACCATTTGGACAGGGGTTATGATAAGATAGAGAATAAACTATCGCAATTAGGAGCGAATATTCACAGAGAAAGGGAGGAATAATCAATGGCAGCGGTAATCAGGTTGAAGAGGTTAGGGACCAAAAAAGTGCCCCATCAGAGGATAATCGTCATAGATTCGCATAAGGGGCGCGATATGAAGGCTATCGAAGAGCTCGGCTATTACGATCCGACGAAGAAACCGGCATTCGGCAACCTCAAGAAGGAGAGGATACTGCACTGGATAAAACTCGGCGCTAAACCTTCTCCGGCCGTGTCCAACATATTCAGGAAATCCGGCATAATCTAATTTGATGCGGATAGATATACTTACGCTCTTCCCGAAGATGTTCGAAGGCGTGCTCGACGAATCCATAATCAAGCGCGCGCGCAAGAGCGGGAAGATCGATATACGGGTCCACAACCTGCGCGATTGGACGGACGACAAACATAAGAAAGTCGACGACAAACCGTTTGGCGGGGGTCCCGGGATGGTCATAAAACCGCAGCCGCTCTTTGACGCGGTGGGGGACCTGAAAAAGGGGTCGTCAAGGGTCGTCCTGATGACGCCGCAGGGAAAGAAGCTCGACCAGCAGGTTGCCGGAAAGATGTCCGGATATAAACATATCATAATAGTCTGCGGGCATTATGAGGGCATAGACGAACGGTTCCGGAAGAAACTCGTTACGGATGAGATATCGCTCGGGGATTTCGTCCTGACCGGCGGGGAGATACCAGCGATGGCCTTGGTCGACAGCCTGGTAAGGCTCGTGCCCGGGGTCGTCGGGGATAAGGATTCGCTCGAATTTGAGTCGTTCGCGTCCGGCCTCCTGGAATATCCGCAGTACACGAGACCGGCCGAGTTCAGGGGCCTTAAGGTGCCGGAGGTGCTTTTGTCCGGCGACCATAATAAGATAGGTGCATGGAGAAGAGAGATGGCAATGAAGAGGACGAGATCAAGGCGTCCGGATATGTATAAAAAAATCAAGGAGAAGAAGTGATGAATAAATGCGCTGTCGCAGAAAAGGATTACTTGAAAAAAGAAATACCGGCATTTAAGGTCGGGGATACGGTAAAAGTCATGGTAAAGATCAGGGAAGAGGATAAGTTCCGCCTCCAGGCCTTTGAGGGTGTTGTGATAAAAAAGAGGGGCAGCGGCGTTTCGTCGAGTTTCACGGTCCGCCGCGTCTCTTACGGCGAGGGCGTGGAGAGGACTTTCCCGCTCCATTCGCCTTCAGTCGATAAGGTCGAGGTGATAAAGTCCTCGAAGCCGAAGAGGGCAAAACTCTATTATATGCGTAAAAATGTCGGCAAAAAGGCTGATGTTGTATCATGAGCGAAAATTAACCAGGCAAGGCAAAAGACAGATCGCGGGGATAGATGAGGCAGGGCGCGGTCCCCTGGCCGGCCCGGTCGTCGCGGCCGCGGTCATATTAAGGGATTTAAGGTTTAAGAACAGGATAGCCGATTCCAAGGCCCTCACAAGGCTTGCTCGCGAGAGGGCCTACGAGGAGATACTCAGGAAAGCGGATGTCGGGATCGGCATCGTAGGGGAAAAAGACATAGACAGGATAAATATCCTGCGGGCGAGTCTTCACGCCATGGAGTTAGCGGTGTACGACCTCGGCATAAGGCCGGACCACCTCCTTATAGACGGCAACATCCATCCGGAATTACCCCATCCAAAGACGGCATTGATCGACGGAGAGTCGCGTTCCATCTCTATCGCCTGCGCTTCTATCATCGCGAAGGTCACGAGGGATTTTATAATGACTTATTACGATGCCTTATATCCCCAGTACGGGTTCGCCAGGCACAAAGGCTACGGGACGCGTTTGCATTTCCTTGCGATAAGGAGGTTCGGCCCGTCGCCGATCCACAGGCGGAGTTTTACCCTGATAAAATGAACTTATTCATATTAAGGCACGGCGAATCGGTCTGGAACAGGGAGAAGAGGGTCCAGGGAAGCAAGGACCCCGGCTTAAGCGAAAAAGGGAAACGGCAGGCGAAGAGCGCCGGCAGCCGGCTTAAGAAAAAAAAGATAGATATTATTTATTCCAGCCCGCTTAAGCGCTGCGCGCAGACGGCGCGTATAATTTCACGTAAGACCGGGGCGAAGATAAGGTTTATTCCCGGCATGCAGGAGATAATCCTCGGCGTCTGGCAGGGTAAGACGATAGACGAGGTAAAAAGGCTTTATCCCGCGTCATACGCGGTTTGGACCAAGGAGCCTTCGAAGGCCGCGATCCCCGGGTGGGAAGGCGTACCGAAATTCAGGAAGAGGGTGGACCGCGCCTTCAAAACAATATTGGAAAAAAATCCGGCGGCCAATGTCTGTGTCGTGGCACACTGGGGCGTGATTGCCGCGCATCTCGCGAAGACGCTCGACGCGGATTTTAACCGCATCTTCCAGGGGGTAAGGGTGGATAATTGCGGCATCAGCGAAATTTCATATATGAACGGAAAGGCGATAATACAATGCATAAACGATACGCGTCTTCTCTCCTGATAGTTTTTATTCTTTTCCTCTTCGCCGCGCCGTGTTTTGGCGAAGATACGGCGGCTGCCCCGGGCAGCGTCGTCAAGGTAACGGGCAAGAAAGGCAGCTGGAGCCTCGAGGTGAACGGCAAAGCGTTCTATATCAAAGGCGCCGGCGTCGGAAAGATGACCGGGCTTGGCGGCGCGAATTACCTCAAAATGGCGCAGGAACTGGGCGCAAATGCCGTCCGAACCTGGGGGACCGACCAGGGCACGCAGGAATATTTTGATACCGCGTTGAAATACGGCCTTATGGTAGACGCCGGGATATGGCTTAATTACGCAAAAAAAGGCACGGAATACAGTTATATCGGCGATAATGAATATAAGCGGAAAAAGAGGCAGGAGATCACGGATTACGTCAACAAATTCAAGGGCCATCCGGCGCTGTTGATGTGGAATATAGGCAACGAGGCGATCTTTTTCACGAAGGATGAGGAAGAGCGCGCAGCATTGGCGAAATTCCTCGGGGAGACGGTGCAGATGGTCCATAAGCTTGACCCGGACCATCCGGTCATATATACGTCGGCCGATACTACCGCGTTGCCGTATATCCAGCAATACGTTCCCGGCCTCGATATATTCGGCATGAATATATACGGCAGCGTGAGGATCTCGCACGGCAAATGGGATAAGTCCGGATTGGACATGCCCTATTGCGTGACCGAGTACGGGCCGCACGGGCCGTGGGACGTCAAAAAG
>JAQTVK010000004.1 GCA_028706795.1 Candidatus Omnitrophota bacterium
GGGCACGCTGAGCGTCGCGCACGCGCGCCAGGCCGCGTTCGGCGATTCGCTGGCGAATATAATCAGGGCCAACGGCCATGAAGTCACCCGCGAATATTATATAAACGACGAAGGCGTCCAGATAACGATACTCGGCCAGTCGATATACGCCAGGTACAGGCAGGAGATAGGCGACCAATATGAATTCCCGGAGAACGGCTATAAGGGCGAGTATATAAAGGAGATGGCGGAAGAGTTCCGCAAGGAGCACGGAGACAAATATAAAGCAGGGACGCCCGGCGACCTCAAGGTATTTTCGGAGTGGGGCTGCGATTATCTCCTGAAGGAGATCAGGCAGGAGCTCCTGGATTTCGGCGTGCGCTTCGACGTCTGGTTCAGCCAGAAGACGCTCGGCGCGTCCGGGAAGATAGAAAAGACGCTCGGCCTCCTCAAGGAGAAGGGATTATTATACGAGGCGGAGGGCGCCCTCTGGTTCAAGTCTACGCAATTCGGCGATGACAAGGACAGGGTTGTCAAGAAGAGCGACGGCACGTACACATATGTGACGCCGGACATCGCCTATCACAAGGATAAGTTCGAGCGCGGTTTTTCCAGGGTCATCGATATACTCGGGCCCGACCATCACGGGTATATAAACAGGATAAAAGCCGCGGTCCAGGCGCTAGGCTACCCGGCCGGCGCGGTATCCATAATAATAATACAGCTGGCGACATTATATAAGGACGGGCAGCCGGTGAAGATGTCCACACGGGCCGGCGAATATATAACTTTACGGGAGGTTCTCGATGAAGTCGGGAAAGATGCGGCGCGGTTCTTCTTCCTGATGAGGAAAGCGAACGCACACCTCGATTTTGACCTCGAGCTCGCGAAGAAACAGACGCCCGAGAACCCGGTCTATTATGTCCAGTACGCGCACGCGAGGATATGCAGCATACTCGACTTGTCGAAATTACCGGACGGGGATATCGCGGGCGCGGATCTCGAGCTGCTGGGTGCGCCGGAGGAATTGAATCTGTTCAAGGAGTTGAGGCAGTTCCCGCAATCGGTGAAACTTGCCGCGCAGGAGCTTGACCCTTACAGGATAATAACATATCTGCAGGGATTAGCGGCTTGCTTCCATAAATTCTACGAGGCGAACAAGGTCATCTCGGACGACGCGGAGCTCAGCCGCGCGAGGCTATACCTGGTCTCATGCGTCAAACAGGCCCTCGCCAACGGCCTGACCCTGCTCGGAGTCTCCTGTCCGGTGAAGATGTAGATTAAAATAAAAGCCGCTGCTTGTCTTTTATCCTGACTTCCATATGCAGGCCCTTCGACCTTGTGTTCTTGCAGGGACGTTCGCCTTGAAATTTAAGTCCCGCTCGGCCTTGCTTTATTACTCGCCTTTAGCAGGTATCTACTGCGTCATAAACCGGCTCTTCGCGGGACGTTAAATTTCAAGGCGTAAGAAGACACAAAGGTCTACGGGCCATGTATACATGTAAAAGATACGCAAGCCGCAGCGGCAAATTCACTGATTAGAGAACGAGGGCTTTTCCCCCTCATCGCATTGGAAAGACTCGAGCGGGCATGGTTCGCCCGTATATGATACCCTGCGAGAGCGAGAGGATTTCAAGCGACGCGGGCCTCGCAGGGGCCCGCAAGCGCGCGATGAGTGAAAAAGACCCGCGTTCTAGACCCCTGTGAATTTGCGGCTATATTGTGCTTGGAGAAAATTTATGTTCGAATCACTTAAAATCTATAAGAACGAGGAATTGAGCCTCGATAAGGTGCACGGGCGGCTGGTCGATCTGGGTTATGCGCGCAGGCCGAAAGTCGCCGAAGAGGGGGACTTTGCACAGCGCGGCGGCATCCTCGACATCTTCCCGGTGACCTTCGACGAACCGGTGCGCCTCGAGTTCGAAGCGGACAAGCTCGTCCATATCAAGTCATTCGATATAGCCACCGGTTCTTCTTTCCTCGACCACCAGATGGCGATCATCCTGCCCGCCAAAGGCATAGTGCCGAGGAAACTAAAGACCCGCCGTATGCCCGGCGTCGAGATATCCGAAGACCTCCCGATAAGCAACTTCGTCGACATATCCCCGGGCGATTATGTCGTCCACGTAAAACACGGCATTGGCCGGTATAAGGGGATAGAGCGCGTAAAAGAGCCCAAGGGCGTCATCGATTATATCGTCATAGAATACGCCGAAGGCGCGAAACTTCTTGTCCCGATGCCGGAGATGAACCTTGTCCAGAAATATATAGGGTTCGAGGGCAGGTCCCCGAAACTGTATAAACTCGGGACTAAGGCATGGGCGCTGGCCAAGGCCCGCGCGCAAAAAGGCATCTATTCGCTCGCGCTCGAATACATCGAGATCCAGGCGAAGCGCGAGGCGTTGAAGGGCTACGCCTTTTCGAAAGATACGGAGTGGCAGGCGGAGCTCGAAAGATCGTTCCCGTTCAAGGATACGCCGGCGCAGGCCAGGGCCGCGCAGGAGATAAAACGCGACATGGAAAGCCCGAAGCCGATGGACAGGCTCGTCTGCGGAGACGTGGGGTACGGCAAGACAGAAGTCGCCCTGCGCGCCGCGTTCAAAGCCGTCACGGACAACAAGCAGGTCGCGATGCTCGTACCCACGACCATCCTCGCAGAACAGCATTACGCGACATTCAAGGAGAGGATGAAGAAATACCCGGTGAATATCGAGATGCTCTCGCGTTTCAGGAGCGCTGCCGAACAAGACGCGATAATCGCCTGCGTAAAAGACGGTTCGGTCGACATCATAATAGGGACGCATCGGCTCCTCTCGCACGATGTCGCGTTCAGGGAACTCGGGCTTGTGATAATCGACGAGGAACAGAGGTTCGGCGTAAAACACAAGGAGCGGCTGAAGAGGATGAGGCTGCTGGTCGATGTCCTGACGCTTACGGCTACGCCGATCCCGCGCACCCTCTATATGTCGCTTATGGGCATAAAGGATATGTCGGTGATCGACACCCCGCCCGAGAACAGGATACCTGTCGCGACGAGGGTAGCGGAGTTCGACGAGCGGATAATAAAAGAGGGGATACGGCGCGAACTCAAGCGGGGCGGGCAGGTCTTCTTCGTGAATAACAGGATACAAGGGCTGAATAAACTGGCGGAGCGGTTAAGGGAGATCGTCCCCGGGGCCAAGGTGGAGGAGGCGCACGGACAGATGCCGGCGCACGAACTGGAGAACATAATGGTCGGGTTCATAAAAGGCAGGATAGACGTGCTCGTCTCGACCGCCATAGTCCAGTCCGGGATCGATATTCCCAACGCGAACACGATATTTGTCAACCGCGCCGATATGTTCGGTCTCGCCGACCTCTACCAGTTAAGGGGAAGGGTGGGCAGGTATATCGTCCAGGCCCATTCATATTTTCTTTATCCCAAGGGATGGCAATTACCGAAGGACGCAGAAGCGAGGCTTAAGGCGATCGAGGAGCATACCGAGCTCGGTTCCGGGTTCAAGATAGCGATGGAGGACCTTGAGCTGCGCGGCGCCGGAAACCTTTTGGGCACGGAACAACACGGATTTATCCAGGCGATAGGTTTTGACCTTTATTGCAGGCTGCTGAGGAGTACGATAGCCGGGCTCCGAAAGGGCTTGCCTATCCGGAGCCGGTTATGATATATTATTCCAAATACTTACCAGAGAAAAGATAATGACGAAAAGGCCTATGGCAAAAATCCATGTAACAGCGCTGCTCTTAGCCGCCGCCCTCGTGTTCCAGGGCTGCGGTAACGCGAAATCGAAACCCCTGGCGACCGTTGACGGCAAGGTCATAACCGTCGGGGATTTCGAGAAGAGCGTATCTAAGATGCCCTCTTACTACAAGAATCTCGCGAGCGAGCGGAAGAAGGATTTCCTCGACGATATGATAAACGAGCAGCTCATTTATAAGGAAGCGCTCAGGCGGGGCATCAACAGGGAGCGCGAAGTAAGGGAGCTTTTGGACGAGGCGAAGCGAAAGATACTTATAGCTAAACTAATGGAAACGGAAGTCAAGAAATCCGCGGTGTCCGAAGACAAGATAAAGGAGTTCTACGAATTGCACAAGGCCGACTTCGTCACGCCGCTTAAACTGCGGGCGAGCCATATAATGGTCGATACCGAGGCCGAGGCCAACGACATCCTCCAAAAGCTGAAAGAAGGAGGAGATTTCGCCCAGTTGGCCAAGCAATATTCGAAGGATCCCTCAAAAGGCAGGGGCGGTGACCTGGGATATTTCATAAAAGGCCAACTGATGCCCGAGATAGAGGAGGTCTGTTTCAAGCTCCAAGTCGGCCAGGCGAGCGGCATAATCAAGACAAAGTTCGGCTTCCACATAATAAAACTGACCGACAAGATCGAGCCGAGGGTCGTGGAACTCTCAGAGGTCAGGGATGCCATAGAAAAAGAATTGAAGGATAAAGCCCAGCAGCGGACGCTCGATGACCTTGTCAAGAACCTGAGGTCAAAAGCGCACATCAAGATAAACGATAAATTACTGGAAACTGGGTCGGATAAATGAGAGCAAGGGTAGCCGTATTATTGCTGGTCCTCGTCCTGGGGCTGCATTTCCGGGCGCTGTGCCAGACGACCGGCGCCGTGAACAAGATACTTGCGATCGTGAACGACGATGTTGTCACCGAAACAGACCTGGATACGGCCCTCGGTTCGAGTATCGAGGAGTTAAAGAAGGAATTTTCCGGAGACGAGCTTAAAGAGAAGACTGAAGAGGTGCGCAAGGAATTCCTGAACCAAATGATAGAGGAAAAGCTGATACTCCAGGAAGCGAAGAAATACAAAATCGACGTTGATGATTTTGAGGTGGAACAGAGACTGAAAGACGTGAAATCGCGCTTTCCTTCGGAAGATGCTTTTTATGCCGAGATCGAGAGGTCCGGTGTCTCGACCGAGGTCCTGAAAAAGCGCTATAAGGAAAATATAATGATGTCCAAGCTCGTGAACCAACAGGTGAGGGAGAAGATTGTAGTTACGCCTACCGAGATAGAAAATTATTATAAGAAACACTCGGAAGAGTTGAAGGCGCCGGAATCGGCCCACCTGTTCGGCATCGTCATCCGTTTCGAGGAGGGGAGCACAGAGGAGGCCGTTAAGCAGAAAGCGGATGATGTGGTGAAGCTTGCCAGGGACGGCCGCGACTTCGGCGAACTGGCTAAGGTCTATTCGCAGGGCGCAAAGGCGCAGGAGGGCGGGGATTTCGGGTTTGTGGAGAAAGGGCAGATGCGTGAGGATTTCGAGAAGGTCATATTTGCCTTGAAGCCGGGCGAGATAAGCGATCCGGTAAAGACCGATACGGGATATTTTATCTTCAAGGTCGAAGAGAAAAAAGAAGGCTACGTGCTGCCGCTCCAGGAAGCGCGCCCCGGCATAGAGGATATGATTTACAGGGAGAAGGCCCAAAAGCGGTATCAGGACTGGATAGAGAAACTGAAACGCGATGCTTTTATACAGGTCAAGTAAAGCCCGCAGGCATCCACGCCCGCGGGTCGCCGTAACTATCGGCGATCCTTTCGGGGTCGGCCCCGAGATAGTCTTAAAGACATTGGCAAGCCGCAAGTTGCGCGGGCTTGCCGATTTTATTATCGTGGGCGACAGCTCCGTCGTTTCGGCCGCGTTAAGGCTCCCCGGGGTCCCGGCGGCACTTCCGCGGGAAGTCTCCGTGGAGGACCCGTATATCATCGCTCCCAGCGAGGTGAAATTCGGCCGCCAGTCCAAGCTTTCCGGCGAGGCCTCCCTGGCCTATCTTGATATCGCGCTCAAACTGATAAAAGAAAAGAAAGCCGATTGCCTCGTGAACGCCCCCTTAAGCAAAGAGGCGGTCTCGTCCGCGTTCCCGCACATAAATTTTATCGGGCACACGGAATATATCGCGGATAAGTTCAAGACCTCTGATTTTGCGATGATGCTGATAGGCGGGCCGCTTAAGGTCACGCTCGTGACGAGGCATATCCCGGTCCGGGCGGTATCAAAGGCGGTGACGAAAGAAGAGGTGATCAAAGCCATCAAATTGAGCCATGAGGCCCTCGTCTGTTATTTCGGCATAGCAGAGCCGAAGATAGGGGTCGCGAGCCTGAACCCGCACGGCGGCGAAGGCGGGAAGATAGGCACCGAAGAGATCGAGATAATAACCCCGGCGGTGAACGAGGCAAAGAGGCATTTTAAGAATATAATCGGCCCGGTTTCGTCCGAGGCGCTGTTTTACATGGCTTACCGCCGGAAACTCTATTGCGTGGTCGCCATGTACCACGACCAGGGGCTTACGCCGCTGAAGATGATAGCCCGCGATACCAGCATAAACATCACGCTGGGGCTGCCGTTTGTCAGGACCTCTCCCGGCCACGGCACGGCTTTCGACATAGCCGGAAAGGGGATAGCCAATCCCGGCCCGCTTACCGAATCGGTAAAACTAGCCATAAAGATCTTCAGGAAAAAGAAAGGCCGGACTTGTTTAACTCATCCGAATTAAAGTCCGTTTTAAAAAAATACAGGCTTTCTCCCAAGAAATACCTCGGGCAGAATTACCTGGTCGACAGCGATGTCGTCGAAGACATAATAGAGGACGCCAAATTCAGCGAAACGGACTGGGTGATGGAGATAGGCGCAGGGTTGGGCGCGCTGACCGAACGCCTTGCCCGTGAAGTAAAGCACGTCCTCGCTATAGAAAAGGACAGGAACGCCTGCGTGGCTCTCGGCGATATCCTGAAAGGGTTCAGTAACGTAAGTATCGTCTGCGACGATTTCCTGGAGCTTGACCTCGAGCGGGCCCTCTCCGAGTCGCCTTACAAGGTCAAGGTGATCGGGAACCTCCCGTATTATATAACTACGCCTATAATCGAAAAACTGATCGTGAACAGGAATAATTTTGAGACGATATTCATAACTATACAGAAGGAAGTCGCCGAGAGGATATGCGCTAAGCCGGGCGGCAAGGATTACGGCTCGTTGTCGGTATTCGCGCAGTACTATACGAAACCTTATATATTACTGGACATAAACAGGCGCGCGTTCTATCCGGAGCCCGAGGTTGATTCGTCGTTCATCGAGCTCTCGATACTGCAGAAACCGTCGGTACAGGCAAACGATACCGAGAAATTCTTCGCCGTGGTCAGGGCCGGATTCGGGCAGCGCAGGAAGACTTTGCTTAATTCCCTGCTTTCGAGCGAGGAGATAAAGCTTGATAAGGCCGGGCTGGCGGAGCTTCTTAAAAAGATCGGCATCGACCCGAATATCAGGGCCGAACAGCTCTCCCTCGAGGAATTCGCCCGCATCTCCAACGCCCTCTAAACCTCCCGTTGACATTTTGCGTAAGTTGTGATAATTTAGCAAGTTAAGATGAGCGAAATGGAAGATAAAGTAAGATATGTCGCGCGGTTGGCGAGGATAAAATTGACCGATGGAGAGGTCGGTTTGTTCTCGCGCCAGCTGGACGGGATACTCGGTTATGTCGACAAGCTTAACCGGAAGCTCGACATACAGGGCAAGGCCCCGCCGATGAGCCATCCGCACGAAGCTTCAAACAGCTTTAGGGCAGACGAGGTGAAACCGTCGCTTCCGCCCGAAAAAGTGCTTGCGAACGCCCCCCAGAAGAAAGGTGATTTCTTCAAGGTCCCGAGGATAATAGAAGAATAATTCGCGCATATGGATAATCTTTATTCCCTTACGGCAGGCGAACTCCTGGGCCTGCTGGATAAGAAAACTATAAAGCCCGAAGAGATAATCGAATCGGTATATTCCCGCGCGCAGTCCGTCGACAAGAAGATAAAAGGCTACCTCAATCTCGACAAAGAAAAGGCCTTGGCCCGTGCCAAAAGCCTCCCGGCCTCCGGAAGACTGCGGGGGATCCCGGTCGCGATAAAAGACAATATCTGCGTCGAGGGCGAGCTTACGACATGCGCCTCAAAGATCCTCCGCGGATTCAAGCCCCCGTATGACGCGACTGTCATCGGGAAACTAAAGTCCGAAGGCGCTATAATCTTCGGCAAGACGAACATGGACGAATTCGCGTTCGGTTCCTCCTGCGAAAATTCCTCGTATTTCCCGACATTAAATCCGTGGGACACCTCAAGAATACCCGGCGGCTCGAGCGGCGGCTCGGCGGCGGTCGTATCAGCCGACGAGGCGGTAATGGCGATAGGTTCGGATACCGGCGGCTCGATAAGGCAGCCCGCCTCGCTGTGCGGTGTCGTCGGAATGAAACCGACATATGGGAGGGTATCGCGATACGGCCTCATTGCGTTCGCCTCAAGCCTGGACCAGATCGGCCCGTTCGCCAAAGACATAAAAGATGCGGCATTGTTGTTGAGCGTAATAGCCGGTTTCGACGAAAAGGATTCGACGTCGGTAAATGTCCCGGTGCCCGACTATCTCGGCTGTTTGAAAAATGACGTGAAGGGAATGAAGATAGGGATACCGAAAGAATATTTCGTTCCCGGGATGGATAAAGAGGTCGAGGCCGCGGCCAGGGAAGCTATAGCCCTCCTTAAAGGCAAAGGCGCGCAGGTCGTCGACGTATCGCTGCCGCATACCGAATATGCCGTAGCGGTATATTATATACTCGCGACCGCAGAGGCATCGTCTAACCTCGCGCGTTTTGACGGGGTGCAATTCGGTTACCGCTGCGAAGATCCCGCAAACCTACTGGATATGTACGAGAGGACGCGCGGAGAAGGCTTCGGCGCGGAAGCGAAAAGAAGGATAATCCTCGGCACGTATGTATTATCGAGCGGCTATTATGACGCCTATTACCTCAAAGCGCAAAAAGTCCGCATGCTGATAAAAAACGATTTCGAGCAGGTATTCAAGAGCGGCTGCGATTGCATATTGACGCCGACGTCCCCGACACCGGCGTTCAAGGTCGGAGAAAAATCCGCGGACCCGCTTTCTATGTACCTGTCGGATATATTCACTATATCGGTAAACCTCGCCGGCGTCCCGGCGTTATCGATGCCGTGCGGATTCACGAAGAGCGGACTGCCGATAGGGATGCAGCTTATCGGGAATTTCTTTGAAGAGGGAAAATTATTCAATGCGGCCTATACTTACGAGAGCAATACCGACTGGCACAAGAGGAGCCCTGAACTTTAAATGGCGTACGAACCCGTCATAGGACTTGAGGTCCACGTCCAGCTTAAGACCGTATCCAAGATGTTCTGCGGCTGCACGACCGAATTCGGCGGCGCGCCCAATTCCCATACGTGCCCGGTCTGCCTCGGGTTCCCCGGGGTGCTGCCGGTCCTGAACAAGCGCGCGCTGACCGAGGCGATAAGGGCCGCGCTCGCCGTCGGCTGCAAGGTTTCAGGCAAAGTCAAGTTCCACAGGAAAAATTATTTCTATCCGGACCTGCCGAAAGATTACCAGATATCTCAATATGACGAACCGCTTTCGGAACACGGCTGTTTGAAGATAAAGACCGGCGGCGCGGAGAAGACGATAAGGATAAAAAGGGTGCACATGGAGGAGGACGCGGGAAAGCTCATACATGAAGAGGGCGGCGGCTCAAGTTTTGTCGATTTCAACCGTTCGGGCATGCCGCTTCTCGAGATAGTAAGCGAACCGGATATAAATTCCCCGGAAGAGGCGTACCAGTACCTGACCGACCTGAAATTACTCCTGCGCTACCTCGACGTATCGGACTGCGACATGGAAAAAGGGAGCTTGCGCTGCGACGCCAACATATCGATAAGGAAAAAAGGCGAGGCCGGCCTCGGCACCAAGGCCGAGGTAAAGAACATGAACTCGTTCAAGGCCGTGAAGTCCGCGCTTGAATTTGAATTTGAAAGGCAGGTCAAATGTCTGGAGGCCGGCGAAAGGATAATCCAGGAGACGCGGCTCTGGGACCCGGATAAAGGGCTGACCGCGTCGATGCGCTCGAAAGAGGAAGCGCACGATTACAGGTATTTTCCCGAGCCTGACCTCGTGCCTTTTGCGCTCGAGAGCGGCCTTATAGATGCGGAAAGGAAAAATCTCCCGGAACTGCCCGAAGCGAGGAAGGCGAGGTTCGTCGGGGCATTAGGCCTGCCCGAATACGACGCCGAAGTCCTTATCCAGGATAAAGGGACGGCCGATTATTTCGAGGAGTGCGTAAAATTTTATAATAAGCCGAAGACCGTCTCAAACTGGCTGATGGGGGACGTTTCGGGATACCTGAACGCCAAAAATTTATCTGTCAGGGATTCTAAACTTAAGCCGCCGGGGCTTGCCGGGCTTTTGAAAGAAGTCGACTCGGGCAAGATAAGCGGCAAGATGGCAAAAGACATCATCATCGAGATGCTCGATACCGGCAAGGACGCGGGCGCCATAATTTCGGAAAAAGGGCTCGCACAGATATCAGATTCAGGCGAGCTCGAGAAGTTCGCGGAAGAGGCGATAGCGGAGAACGCGAAGACCGCGGAGGATTTCCTGAAAGGTAAGGATAATGCGCTCATGTTCCTCGTAGGGCAGGTAATGAAGAAGACAAAGGGGAAGGCCAATCCCGCGGCCGTGAACAAGATATTAAGGGATAAACTCTCGAAATAACAATAAAGGAGAATAGGATGCGTAAAATCAGGTTTTCCGTATGGCTCTTGATCGTGCTTTTCGCGCTTTCCAACTGCCTCTTCGCGGCGTCGGCGGATACTGCCAAGGAGCAGGCGCCGCAAAAGGCGGAGAAGACCCAGACCGCCCCCGCGGCGAAGGCCGCGCCCGAGAAAGAAGAGGATATCTATAAACAACTCGAGCTCTTCTCGGATACCCTTTCTATCGTCCGCTCCGAATATGTCGATGACGTCAAGTCGAAGACCCTGATATACGGGGCGCTCAAGGGCATGGTGCAGTCGCTCGATAAATACAGCGAGTTCATGGACCCGGAATCTTATGCCGAGATGAAGGTCGAGACCGAAGGGGAATTCGGCGGGATCGGCATAGAGATAGCCATTAAAGACGACCTGCTTACGGTCATCGCGCCGATAGACGATACGCCGGCTTTCAAGGCAGGCGTAAAAGCCGGGGACAGGATAGTGAAGATAGGTAAAGACATAACGCGCGGCATCACCCTGGTCGAGGCGGTAAAAAAACTCCGCGGGAAACCCGGGACGCCCGTCACGATAACGGTCCTGCGCGAGAGCGAGAACAAGATCCTCGATTTCACGATAACGAGGGATACCATCAAGGTGAAGTCGATAAAGAACCCGAGGGTACTGGAAGATAAGATAGGGTATATCAAGCTCAGTATATTCCAGGAGCGCTCGGCCAGGGACCTCGAGGACGCGTTGGTCGGCCTCGAAAAACAGGGCATTGACAGCCTCATCCTCGATCTGAGGAACGACCCGGGCGGGCTTTTGAATGTCGCCGCCGAGGTCTCGGGCAAATTCCTGCCGACCGGGGAGATGATCGTATATACCAAGGGGCGCAATAACAAGCAGGAGATGGAATTCCGGGTGAAAGATGCGAAGCCCAGGACCGATTATCCGATGGTCGTGCTTGTCGACCAGGGTTCAGCCTCCGGTTCGGAGATAGTTGCCGGGGCGTTACAGGACCATAAGCGCGCCGTATTGGTAGGGATGAAGACTTTCGGAAAGGGATCGGTCCAGACCGTCATACCGCTTACCGACGGCTCGGCGATACGCCTCACCACAAGCAAGCATTATACGCCGAGCGGACGTTCCATCCACGGTCAGGGTATTACGCCGGATATAGTGGTGGAATTTAAGCCGGTCAAGAAGGAGCCCGCGCCGAAGCAGGATCCCGACGAGGTCTTCGAGAAGCTTGAGCAACAGCCGCAAAAACCCTCGGTGAAGAAAGAGGAATACGACAACCAGCTCCAGACCGCCGTGGATGTAATAAAGACGATGAGGATATACAGGACCAGCGTCGTGAAAAAATGAACAAAATAAACATCCGCGGCCTTATGATTGTCATCGCATCGGTCATCTGCGCGGTTTTCCTGTTCAACGCCGCAAAGGACCTGTTCCACGACAGGACGCTTGAGCGCATCCTGTCTGCCGAACTCGCCGCCGGAAAGGTCTCCAATAAGGACCTGGTAGGGAAAGTGAAACATGCCTACCTTGAAAAAAGGTACTGGGTCCCGGATTCTTTTTCCTTTGATGATTTTGAGAAGAGGCTCGGGAGGTCGCTTGACAAGGCCGGGTTTAAGTTACTTCCGGTCTCGAAAACGGTAAAAGAAAGCGCGGTAAAAGGCAGGAAAGAATTCAGGGAAGAGGCG
The DNA here is from genome assembly GCA_028706795.1 of Candidatus Omnitrophota bacterium. Taxonomy (GTDB): domain Bacteria; phylum Omnitrophota; class Gorgyraeia; order Pluralincolimonadales; family Pluralincolimonadaceae; genus Pluralincolimonas. Next base: position 12,220 of record JAQTVK010000004.1, read on the forward strand.
TCTTTCCCCGTCGCGGAACGCTCATCGAGCAACCCGATATTCCGGCTGACCCTTATCCGCAGGGTCACTCCGAAACCGGCGCCTCCAAAACCGAAGCGCCCGAAACTGGCTATAGTGCTGGATGACTGGGGATACAACACGAAAAATCTCGAGGCTCTCCTTCAGATAGACGAGCCGCTGACGGTTTCGGTCCTGCCCGACCTGCCGTATTCGACGCTAATCGCGCAGAAAGCGAAAGAACGCGGCTTTGAAGTTATCCTGCATATGCCAATGGAGCCGAAGGCTAAGATGAAGCTTGAGTTGATGACCCTTCGCACTGACATGAGTGAAAATGAGATACAGGCCGGGCTTTCCAAGGCCCTGTTGACGGTTCCGGGCGCGGCCGGGGTAAATAACCACGAAGGGTCCAAGGCCACCGAAGACCGCAGGTTCATGAAGATAGTGTTCGGCGAACTTAAGAAAAATAATATGTTCTTCCTTGACAGCCTCGTCACGAACTATTCCGCCTGCGAGCAGACCGCGAAAACGGCCGGTGTAAGGTTTGTCAAGAGGTCGGTATTCCTCGATAACGAAAGCGATCCCGCCTACATAAAAAAACAGCTCGAGTCGGCGATGGCCCTCGCGTTAAAGAACGGCAGTGCGGTAGCGATCGGGCACGACCGTCCTAACACTATAGCCGTTTTGAAAGAGGCGATCCCGCTTATCGAGAGCAAAGGCATAGAGATGACATACGTATCGGAATTGGCGAGGTAGGGATAATGCTTGTTCTCGGCATCGAAACATCATGCGATGAGACGGGTGCCGGCGTAGTAAAGGACGGCAATGAAGTGCTCTCCGACACCGTCGCTTCTTCCCTCGAATTCCATAAGAGGTACGGCGGAGTGGTCCCCGAGATAGCCACGCGTTACCACCTGGAAGTCATAGATTACGTGGTGAAGGATTCACTCAAATCGGCCGGTGTAACGTTGAAAGATATCGGCCTGGTAGCGGTGACGCAGGGGCCGGGCCTTGTCGGCGCGCTCCTTGTCGGGATATCATTCGCCAAATCCCTCGGTTATTCCCTCGGCATACCGGTCGTGGGCGTAAACCATCTCTGGGCGCATATCTACTCAGGCCTCATCGGCCGCCCCAAGGCCAAGTTCCCGCTTATGGGCCTTGTCGTTTCCGGCGGACATACCAGCCTCGTCCTCTGCGAAGGCATAGGAAAATTCAAGCTGCTCGGACAGACGAGGGACGATGCGATAGGCGAGGCGTTCGATAAGGTCGCCAAGATACTTGGGTTGGGTTATCCGGGCGGGCCGGCGATCGAAAAGGCGGCGCTGCGCGGAGACCCGGAGGCGGTCAGGTTGACTCCCCCTTATATGGGCGATGATTCGTACGATTTTAGTTTCAGCGGGATGAAAACTGCGGTATTATATCACGTGAAAGGGCGGAAGCTTACCGCGGGAATGAAAGCGGATGTTGCGGCGAGTTTCCAGAAGGCCGCGGTCGCCGCGGTCGTGGAAAAAGCGGTATCGGCCTGCGCATCGAAGGGGATAGGCAGCCTGATCGTAGGCGGAGGCGTGAGCGCTAACAAGCTGTTGAGAGAAGAGCTCACGCGGGCGGGCGCAAAAAACGGGATAGAAGTCATATTCCCGCCCGTGCGGCTTTCGCTCGATAACGGCGCGATGATCGCTTCGACCGGATATTTGTTATACAAAAAGGGTAAAAGGTCCGGCCTGGCTTTGACGGCTGAACCGAACCTCGGGATATAGAAGGAGAGAGCGATGGGACTTAGCGAATATGACATGGCGATCAGGTTGTGCCTGGCCGCGGTATTAAGCGGGTTTATAGGATATGAGCGTGAAGTCCACGGGAGGCTGGCCGGCCTGAGGACGCATATCCTCGTAGGTATCGGCTCGACGCTTATAATGCTCACCTCGATGCACATATTCGATATATACAGGGGCGTGGCGACGCCAGACCCGGGCCGTATCGCGGCGCAGGTCGTTAGCGGCATAGGTTTTCTCGGAGCCGGCACGATAATAAGGTTCAAGGCCTCGGTCCGCGGCCTTACGACCGCGGCCAGCCTCTGGACAGTCGCGGGCCTCGGCCTCGCTGTCGGCGCGGGTTTGTTTATACCGGCTACCATCACGACGATCCTCGCGTTAGTCGCCCTCTTCTTCCTCAACAGGCTGGAGAGGGTCATGATAAGGCGGGATTGGTATAAAGCCCTCGAGATAGATACGAAAGCGGGCGCCTCTCAGCTTCAGGAGATACGGTCGGTCCTTTCCGACTATGACGTGGAGATAAAAGATTTCGACGTGAAAAAATCCTCGTCTTCCGAGGGCCTCATCATAAAGATCATCGTCAAGCTGTTGACCAACGAATTCGATAGCGAGATATTATCCAAGATACGCGAACTGGACGGGGTCAAAAAAGCAGGTTGGTCGGCGTTGGCCGATTCATAAAAGCACGAGAGGGGGTGTGTCAAGATGCTCGGCAAAGGAAGGAAAGTGGAAGAGAAGGTATTGGATGTCGATGCCAGCATGCAGGGAACGATGTCTTTCAAGGACCCGGTGAATCTGCAGATAAACGGGAGGTTTGAAGGCACGCTTGACACGAAGGGGACGCTTACTATCGGTGAGAAAGCGTTCGTAAGCGCGAACATCGTCGGAGACGAAATAACTATTGCGGGAAAGGTGACCGGTGAAGTGGTGGCGAAAAAATCCCTGAAACTCATCTCCCCGGCGCGCGTCGACGGGAACATAAAGACGCCGCTATTGGAGATAAGCAAGGGAGCCGTCCTGAACGGGAATTGCCAGATGGTCTCCGGCGTAAGGACCTCGTCGCAGGCCGCGGCCGAACTGATGGAAGTGGAAGAGGTCGCCAGGTATCTCGAGGTTGATTCGTCGGTGGTAAGGGACTGGGCAGTCAGCGGAAAACTGCCCGCGATAAGGGAAGGCGACAGGCTGCATTTTGATAAAACCAAGATAGATGAGTGGATTGCATCGGAACGAATTAAATAAGGCATTCAATGCTCCGGCCGACAAGGAGAAGCTCATAAGCCTCCATGACGCCGCGGATATCCTCGAGTTGAGCGAAGAGGAATTGCGGCGTTTTGTCGCCGAAGGGAAGATACCCGCTTACAGGATCGGCGGCGAATACCTGAGGTTCAGGAAGAGCCAGGTCGAGGCTTTGCGCAGCAGGATACGCATACTGAAGCACCAGTCGGTCCCTATACTCGACATCAGGCCGGCAAAGAAGGAGGAGAAGAAGGCCGGATACTCGATATTCGACAGGATAAGGGATTTTGTATATTTTAACGATTTCTACATCCTCGCGTTTGTTTTGATCGTTCTTTTAGTGGCGTTCATCCTCTTAAGAAGATAGGCATCATGGATTATTCCAGGCGTTCGATAAAAAAGGTACTCTCTCATCTCAAGGTTGGCAGGATCTCCCAGGGGGCGGCTTTCAAGAAGCTCGAGCATTTTCCTTTCCACGACATGGGTTTTGCCAAGATAGATTTCCACCGCGCCGTCCGCAAGGGTTTCCCGGAAGTCATATTCGCGCCCGGCAAGAAAGACCGAGATATCGCCGAGATAGCGAAACGCATTATCGCCAGCGGGAATACGCTCCTTATCACGAAAGCCTCGCCCGAATTACACAGGTCCCTCCGCGCGACCATCCCTGTCCTGAAGTTCGACGAAGACGCGAGGATGATATATTACGCGAAGACGAAGCCGCGGCCCAAAAAGAGCGAGGTGCTCATCGTGACCGCCGGCACATCGGATATCCCGGTTGCCGAGGAGGCGGCGTTGACTCTTGAACTCCTCGGGAACCGCGTGGGGAGGCTTTATGATGTCGGGGTCGCCGGCATACACAGGGTGGTCGGTAATATCCCGGTCCTGAAGAAGGCGAAGGTCATAATAGTCGTAGCCGGGATGGAAGGGGCGTTGGCTTCGATAGTCGGCGGGCTTGTCGCCTGCCCGGTCATAGCCGTGCCGACGTCAGTGGGATACGGAGCGTCGTTTGGAGGGTTATCTTCGCTGCTTACAATGCTGAATTCGTGCGCGCCGGGTGTGTGCGTAATGAATATAGATAACGGGTTCGGCGCCGGATATTTCGCGGGACTCATAAACAAATGACGCATCCGAAAAAAATACTATATCTTGATTGCCCGAGCGGAATAAGCGGCGACATGTTCTTGGGGTCGCTTATTGACTGCGGCCTGGATATCAAGCGCCTTGCCTTTCAGCTTCGCAAGATGAAGATAGGCGATTATAAATTGAAGGCGCGCAAGGTCCCTCGCGCCGGCGTATCAGGCGTCAAATTCGACGTGATATATAAAAAGCATGACGGGCACACCTATACGGATGACAAGACATTCAAAGGCATCGTGAAGGCGATAAGGTCATCGGGCCTGTCAAGCCGGGTCAAAGAAACATCCGTCGCCGTTTTCACAAACCTCGCAAAAGCGGAGAGCAGAGCCCACGGGATCCCCGTTGAGAAGGTGCATTTCCATGAGGTCGGCGATATAGATTCCGTCGTGGATATAGTCGGCACCTGCATCGCACTGGAGGAGATGGGAATAGATGAGGTCTATTCTTCCCGCCTCACTATCGCAGATCCCGCCCCGGCGACGGCTTACCTGCTGCAGGGGATGGAGATCTCTGTCTCCGGCGCGCCTTTTGAATTGGCGACGCCCACGGGAGCCGCGATCCTTAAGACATTTTCAAGATCACAGACCGGTATACCGCCGATGAAGGTCCTCCGCGCCGGGTTCGGCGCCGGAAGCCGGGAGATCCCGGGCAGGCCGAACCTGCTCAAGTCGATAATAGGCGAGCGGCTGACAAACGGCGATGCGGATATCATAACGGTATTGGAAACCAACATCGACGACATGAACCCCCAGGTATACGGGCATCTCATCGACAGGCTTTTTGAGGCGGGGGCGCTGGATGTCTATATCACGCCTGCAATCATGAAAAAATCGCGTCCTGCCTGCGTATTGACGATCCTCTCCGTCCCTGCGACGGCCGAGGCGCTCACCGGGATCATTTTCGAAGAGACGCCCACATTCGGCGTCAGGCGGTATATTGCCGAACGCCGGAAACTTGAGCGTAAAATAGTTGAAGTAAAGACAAAATATGGTAATATAAAGGTGAAGGCGGGCTTTTACAAAAACGCGCTTAGCGCATGTTCTCCGGAATACGAAGATTGCAAAAGGGCCGCGAGGCTCAAAGGAGTTGCTTTTTCGGCCGTCAGGCGCGAGGCCGAGGCCGCAGCGCGCAGGAACATAAAAGGGGAGAAGCAGGGATTTGTTTAACAAGAGCAGGCTCATAGCCGAATATGTCAGGTCAATCGGGATACTCGAAGAATCCCAGGTCAAGAACGTCCTTAAATCACAGGCCGAATCAGGCGGCCGCCTCTCAGAGATCCTCGCCGGAGTAGGTTTCTTAAAGATAGAGCAGCTCAGGGACCTCATCGTGCAGGAATTTTCGCTCGCCCGTTCCCCGATCTTCGACATGGAGATACCGTTCGACGTGCTCCAGAAGGTAAAGCCAAACATCGCCTACCGGCACAGGATGATACCCATAAAATTCGCCAACGATGTGCTTACCGTCGCCACGGACGATCCCATAAACCTCCTCGGGCAGGATAACCTCGAAAACTTAACAGGATGTAAATTAAATTTTGTCCTGACCTCGGAGACCAATCTTTCGATCGCTCTCGAAAAACATTACGGGGGCAGCAAGAATATCCTTGACGCGGTCGCGCAGAAAAAGGACTCGGAGATAGCGGTTTCTTTCAAGGGAGCGGCCGGCGAGGTCGCCAAGGAAGAGGAGAAAGAGGAAGCCCCCATTATAAAACTCGTTACGCAGATAATCGCCGAGGCCGTGAAGAACCGCGCCTCGGACATCCACGTGGAGCCCCTCGAGGACAAATTCCGCATAAGATACAGGATAGACGGCGTCCTGCACGAAGTGCCGGGCCCGCCCAAACAGCTTCAGCCGTCGATCATAAGCCGCCTGAAGATCATGGCCGGCATGAATATCGCGGAGAAAAGGCTGCCGCAGGACGGCAGGATCAGGATCTCGGGTGCGGGCAAGGACCTCGACCTGCGCGTCTCCACGCTCCCCGCTCTTTATGGTGAAAGCGTCGTCATGAGGATCCTCGACAAATCGAGCTTCATGCTCGGCCTCAAGGAATTGGGATTCCTCCACGGGGACGCGGATACATTTGAAAGGCTGATACATCTTCCTTACGGGATGTTGCTTATAACCGGTCCCACCGGAAGCGGTAAGACGACGACTTTATACGCCTCGCTCAGTTATATCAACAAGCCGAACAAAAAATTGATCACTATCGAAGACCCGGTCGAATACCAAATCTCCGGGATAAACCAGGTCCACGTAAGGCCTTCGATCGGCCTTACCTTTGCTTCGGGCCTCAGGACGATGCTGAGGCAGGCGCCTGACGTCATAATGGTCGGCGAGATACGCGATTTCGAGACGGCATCTATCGCTATACAGGCTGCCCTGACCGGCCATCTCCTCTTCAGCACGCTCCATACCAACGACGCTGCCGGCGCTTTTACGCGCCTGATAGATATGGGCGTAAAGTCTTACCTGGTGAGCTCTACGGTGCAGGCGGTCATGGCCCAGCGCCTCGTACGGAAGATCTGCGACAACTGCAGGGAACAGTATGCGCCGACCCTCGAGGAATTATATGTGCTTGGCTATAAGCAGGATGATCCGAAAGCGGCCGAAATAAAATTATGGCGCGGGCGCGGCTGCAAGAACTGCAATTATACGGGTTATAGGGGCAGGATAGGCATCTTCGAGCTTCTTCTCAATACCGACGAGATAAGGGAGATGATAGTGAAAAGGCTGCCTTCTCCCGAGATCCGGGATGCGGCCCGTAAGCACGGCATGAAACTCCTGCGCGAGGACGGCCTCTCGAAAGCCATGGAGGGCATCACCACGATATCTGAGGTCGTGCGTATAACGCACGGCTACGAGGAATAAAATGGCCCCGGAAAAAGAACAGCCTAAGCAGGAAAAATAT
>JAQTVK010000097.1 GCA_028706795.1 Candidatus Omnitrophota bacterium
AACCTTTACGTATATGTCCCCCGCGCGACCTCGCTCCAGCTGTCGAACTTCATGGAAGTCCCGCTCGCCAGGATATATGAAGTCATCACCTTTTACCATTTCTTCAAGCTTGAGCCGCCCGGCAAGCACCTTATCCAGGTTTGCATGGGCACTGCCTGCTACCTCAAGGGCGCCTCAGACCTCCTCCATGAACTGCGCGATATACTCGGCGTCAGGGAAGGGTCAACCAGCAAAGACGGGCTTTTCCACCTCGAGGTCGTAAGGTGCCTCGGCTGCTGCGGGCTTGCCCCGGTCGTGAAGGTAGACAGCAAGGTCTACAGCAAGGTCAAGAAGGACCAGGTGGCCGATATACTCTCCGAGTATGAACAGGAACAGGCCGTCAAATGAGCAAAATAACAAAAGAAGAACTTGAGAATATAGCGAAACAGCCGAAAAAAGAAGACAAGAACTGGATAAAGGTCGGGATGTCGAGCTGCGGTATCGCGGCCGGCGCCGAAGAGGTCTTCAAGACGCTCACCGAAGAGGCGAAGAAGAGGAATATCCAGGTCGCGATAAAGAAATGCGGCTGCGCCGGGATGTGCTCTGTCGAGCCGCTCGTCGAGGTGAATGTCGAGGGGATGCCCCAGGTCACCTACGGCAAAGTTGACAGGGATGTCGCGATACAGATATTGGACGACCACATCCATAACCACAGGCTCGTCAACGACCACATTTACGATATACAGGTAAAGAAATCGAATGGATAAGAAGATAGTATATATAAAGGATACCGGCATATCGCTTCCCGAGAGGACAAAGGATGTCTACTCGGCATTCCTTAACGGCCTCAGGGACCGCGGCATGCAGGATTCCGTAATGGCCGCCCGCGTCGCCGATATCGGCGCCTATAACCAGGGCGTCGTGATAAAGGTCCTGCCGGACACGACTTATTACAACGTCAAAGACGGCGATATAAACCGCATCATAGATTCCATAAAGGACGGCAAGGCCGTCCAGGAACTCACCGCGCGCAGGGAGCCCAAACAATTAAGGATAGTCCTAAGGAACTGCGGCGTTGTCGACCCGGATAATATAGACGATTATCTCGCAAGGGACGGTTACCAGGCGCTCAAGAAGGTACTTTTTGAATTAAAGACCCAGGAAAAAGTCATCGACGAGATAAAGAAAAGCGGCCTGCGCGGAAGGGGCGGCGCCGGATACCCGACCTGGATGAAATGGAATTTCGCGAAACAGATGGCCGCGGACCAGAAATATGTCATCTGCAACGGCGACGAAGGCGACCCCGGCGCTTACATGGACAGGAGCGTGCTCGAGGGCGACCCGCACTCGGTCGTCGAGGGCATGATGATAGCCGGTTTTTCTGTCGGGGCCGCGAACGGATATTTTTATATAAGGGCCGAATACCCGCTCGCCGTCGACAGGATACAGAACGCCATCGACCGCTGTTACGAGCGGGGCCTGCTGGGCAAGAATATACTGGGAAGCAATTTCAATTTTGACCTCGAGATAAGGCTCGGCGCCGGCGCTTTCGTCTGCGGCGAGGAGACGGCGCTCATAGCGTCGATCGAGGGAAGGAGAGGCACTCCTCATCCGCGTCCGCCGTATCCTTCGGTAAAGGGCCTCTGGGAGAAACCGACGGTAATAAATAACGTCGAGACCCTCGCCAACGTCCCCTATATCATGCTTAAAGGCGGCGATGTATTCGCCCGCGTCGGCACGGCGACATCGAAAGGCACGAAGGTATTCGCGCTTACCGGCAAGATAAAAAATTCAGGGCTCGTCGAGGTGCCGATGGGCACGACGATCCGCGAGATAGTGTTCGACGTAGGCGGCGGCATATTCAATAACAAGGCGATCAAGGCGATACAGACCGGCGGCCCGTCCGGCGGCGTCATACCAAAAGATTTCCTCGATACGCCGGTCGATTACGAGAACCTCCAGAAGCTCGGCTCGATAATGGGCTCGGGCGGCATGATAGTAATGGACGAGGACGATTGCATGGTCGATATCGCGAGGTTCTACCAGAGGTTCTGCTTTGAAGAGTCGTGCGGAAAGTGCTCGCCGTGCAGGATCGGCACCGCCCAGATGCTCAACATTTTAAGCAAGATCGCGGAGGGGATGGGAGAATTAAGCGACCTCGATAGTTTAAGAAGAATATCACAGGCGATGCAGAAAGCCGCGCTCTGCGGCCTCGGCCAGACAGCGCCTAACCCGGTCGTCTCGACGCTCAGGTATTACCAGGACGAATACGAAGTCCATATCATAAACAAGAAATGCCCGTCGAAGAAATGCCGCAACCTCCTGAGCTATAAGATAATCCCGGAGAAATGCAAGAGGTGTTCGGTCTGCATGATGAACTGCGAGGCGAAGGCGATAACCGGCAACAAAGACGACGGCTATGTCATAAACATGGACAGATGCGTCCGCTGCGGCAAGTGTTTCGAGGTCTGCAAGTTCAAGGCGGTATCAAAGGAATAAAATGGCAAAATCCATACAGGCGAAGATAAACGATATATTCATAAAGGTCCCGGAGGGGACGACGATACTCGAGGCCGCCAAGAGCGTCCAGATAAAGATACCGACGCTTTGCAAGCACCCGGACCTGCCGCCGTCGGCTTCGTGCGGCATCTGCGTGGTCAAGGCGAAGGGCTCTAACAAGATGCTCAGGGCCTGCTGCACCCCGTTGGAAGAGGGGATGGAGATAACGACGCACGATCCGGAGATCGTCGCGATAAGGCGCAGCGTCCTCGAATTGATACTCTCGAACCACCCGAACGACTGCCTCATTTGCGGCCGCAACAATAACTGCGAGCTCCAGAAGATAGTCGCGGACTTCGGCATCTCCGAGGAGTATTTCCCGAAGATAAAGCGCGACCTTCCGAGGGATGAGTCGACCAAGTCCGTCGTCCTCGAGCCGGAAAAATGTATTTTGTGCGGCAGGTGCATCTACGTCTGCCAGGAGATGCAGGATGTCTGGGCGCTTTCGTTCCTCCAGCGCGGCATAAAAACAAGATTCTCGCCCGCCGGAGACATATCGCTGGCCGAGTCGCCGTGCATCAGGTGCGGCCAGTGCTCGGCGCATTGCCCGACAGGGGCTATCGTCGAATATTTCGACGTGCCGAAGGTCTGGAAAGCGCTCCAGGATCCCGATAAATATTGCGTCGTCCAGATCGCACCGGCGGTAAGGGCCTCGATAGGCGAAGCGTTCGGGTTTGCCGGGAAGAATTTCGCGGGGAAATTATATGCCTTGTTAAGGAGATTAGGTTTCAAAGCGGTGTTCGACACGAGCTTCGCGGCCGATGTCACCATAATGGAAGAGGCGAGTGAGTTCGAGCAGAGGTTCGTAAAAGGCACAAAGCCGCTTCCCTTGATCACGACCTGCTGCCCGTCGTGGGTAGATTTCATGGAGAAGTTCCACACGGACATGATAGAGCATTTTTCGTCCTGCAAATCGCCGCACGAGATACTGGGCGTCCTCTCGAAGACCTATTACGCGCAGAAGAACAACATCGACCCTTCGAAGATAATCATGGTCTCGGTAATGCCCTGCACCTCCAAGAAATACGAGATAACCAGGAGCGACGAGATGTCCGCCTCGGGTTACCAGGACATAGATATCGTCCTGACGACCAGGGAACTCTCCCTGATGATAAAGCAGGCGGGCATAGATTTCATGAACCTTCCCGACGAAGAGTCGGACACGATACTCGGCGAATACGCGGGCGCCGGAGTCATCTTCGGCGCTACAGGCGGCGTAATGGAGGCGGCCTTAAGGACCGCGAACTATTTTATAACCGGGGAAGAGTTAAAAAAGGTCGATATTGATGCGGTAAGGGGCCTCAAGAGGGTAAAAGAGGGCGAGATCGAAGTCGGCGGCAAGAAAGTCCGCGTCGCGGTCGCGCACGGGATGGCGAACGTCGAATACGTCCTGAATAAAGTCCGTGAGGCGAAAAAGGCGGGCAAGGAGCTTCCGTACCATTTCATCGAGGTAATGGCATGCCCCGGCGGCTGCATCGGCGGCGGCGGGCAGCCGTATATGGTCACAGACGAAGTCAGGGCATTCAGGGCCGCGGCACTTTATGAAGACGACAAGACCAAGGCGGTCAGGTGCTCGCACCAGAACCCGTATATAAAGAGATTATACAAGGAATTCCTGGAGAAGCCGTTGAGCGAAAAATCCGAAAAACTTCTCCACACTACATACAAAGGCCGCCCGATTTATAAAAGATAATTCGGGGACGTTTCAATAAGCATTATTAGGACCTGCGGCGAGGAGGAGACTCTGAGGCCAAGGGGCTGAAAGCAACAAATTTAGCCCGGCTTGCGCTTCGCAGCCCGGGCTTTTTAATTAAGGTGACAGCTCACTTAATTATTTAATGAACAGGGAATTAAGTGAGCTGTCACCGAAATTCAGGAGGCGGA
>JAQTVK010000098.1 GCA_028706795.1 Candidatus Omnitrophota bacterium
GTCTCCGATCTTCGGCTTCGTGTTCCCGAGCTCGAAATACGACGTCTTTCCGCCTTCCCTTAACCTTCTCTGGACTACTTCGAACATTTTATTTCCCCTCAGTTATGTTAAGCCGCATGCAGGAGAGCGCGATCTTTATGTTGGCGTTCCTCTTTATCTGCTCCTGCGTGTCGGCGATTATCTCGATTATCCTTTCGAGCCTCTCTGCCGGATACCTCGCGGCATCGCGCGCTATATCCGCCGCCCTGTCAAGGTTGACGAGCAGGCCCTGGTCTTTCGAGAGGCTGAACACCAAAAGGTCCCTGAAATATACGGCCAGCGCGTTTAATGTCTCGTTTATCTTCTCGCGCGGTTCGCCGTACAACCACGTATCCTCGTAGCCGAACTGCTTCGGCGTCAGAAATTCGTCGACTATCCTGTTCCTCTTGGCCAGCGCCTCTCCCTCGAGGACCTCTATAGCCCTGCCGAGGCGGCCTTCGGAAAATCTTGATACACAGGCCGCCTTCTTCTCGTCCAGCCCGTATCTTTCGATGAGCTCTTTCATTATCGAGCGCTCGTCCAGCGGATGGAAGAGGATCTTCTGGCACCGGGATACTATCGTCGGCTGCAGTTTGAACATGTTCGATGCGAGCAGCACGAGGACCGTATCCTTCGGCGGCTCCTCGAGGGTCTTCAGCAGCGAGTTCGCAGCTTCCTCGGTCATCTTGTCGGCTCCGTCGATGGTGAAGACCTTCGTCCGGCCTTCATAGGGCTTAAACGACATCGCCCCTTCTATCCTGCGGATCGCGTCGATGCCTATCTGCGACGATTTCCCTTCCGTGGAGAGGATGACTACGTCGGGATGTATCCCGGCTTCTATCTTTTTGCAGGGGACGCATTCGCCGCAAGGCTCGGCGCCTCCCTTTTCGCAATTGAGCGCCGCGGCGAAGACCTTCGCCAGGAGCGACTTGCCCACGCCTTCCGGGCCGATAAAAAGGTACGCGTGCGCGAGGCGTTTCTCTTCTATCGCTTTCTTTAAAAGACCTGCGGCGAGCTCCTGTCCGATGACCTTATTAAATGACATGCGATACGGCTTTTCTTATTTTATCCTGGACCGCGGCGACCGGAGCGTCGGTCGTCCGGATCACTTTTATCCGGCGCGGTTCCCTCTTCGCTATCTTCAGGTAACCGTCCCTGACCTTCTTATGGAACCGGACGGGTTTTATCTCCATCCTGTCTTTTATCCCGGCGCGCTTCAACCCGGCTTTTGTCTCCACATCAAGCAATACCGTCAGGTCGGGTTTAAGCCCTCCCGTGGCGAGCCTCCCCGCCGAACCTATCAATTCCAGGCCGAGGCCGGCGCCGTAACCCTGGTAGGCGACCGTCGCGTCATGGAACCTGTCGCAGACGACGATATATCCCCTGGCCAGCGCGGGCCTTATTATTTCTTCGACTATCTGCGCGCGCGCCGCGAGGAAAAGGAAGAGCTCGCAGGCGGCCGACATTTTTTTGTTCTTCTTGTCGAGAAGCACCTTGCGGACCGTCTCGCCTATCTTCGTGCCGCCGGGCTCGCGCGTATGTAATACCTTAAGCCCCCTGCGCCTGAGATGATCGCAAAGCATGCGTGAATGCGTAGATTTTCCGGACCCTTCCGGGCCCTCGATAGTGATGAACCTTCCGCGCAACATTTGTTATCCTTTTACACCGGTGAGTTTGATCGACTCGACGAAGTACCGCTGGGTGAAGATGAAGATTATGACGATGGGCAGCATTGCCATGACCGAACCCGCCATCAGGAGATGCCAGTCGGTCGAGTACTGCGTCTTGAACGATTCCAGCCCTATTGGCAGTGTCCTCATGATGTCGCTGTTGGTGACAAGCAGAGGCCACATGAAGCTCCCCCAGTTACCCATGAAGGTAAAGACCGTCAGCGTCGCCAGGGCAGGTTTCGAGAGGGGCAATATTATCGTCCAGAATATGCGGAAGAAGCCGCATCCGTCTATCTTCGCCGCGTCCTCAAGGTCTTTAGGCAACGTCATGAAGAATTGCCTGAGCATGAACGTCCCCCAGGCGGAGAATATCACCGGAATGATAAGCGCCTTGTATGTATCAACCCATCCGAATATCCTCATGAGCACATAGACGGGTATCATCGTGACCGAACCCGGTATCATCATCGTCGCCAGGTAGGCGAAGAAGAGCTTGTCCCTTCCCGGGAAATTGAGGCGCGAGAACGCGTAAGCCGCCATGGCGCTCGTGAAGACCGTTCCTGCGGTGACGGCAAGGCCGACGAGTATCGAGTTCAGGTAGAACCTCGCGAAAGGCACCACCCTGAAGGCCTCGGCGTAGTTCTCCCATTTGAACATGGTCGGGACGAACATCTGTATCCAGTTCTTGGGCTGGATGAATATCGCGTCCAATGTCTTCAGCGAAGTCGTCGTCATCCAGAGGAAAGGCAATACCATCGAGACTGCGCCGATTATAAGGACCGCGTAAGCGAAAAACTGCAGCCCTTTTTCCTTGGAACCCGCCTCGCTCCTGCGTCTTATCTTTTTTTCTGCCATAATGCCAGCCCTTTAATAATGGACAAGTTTTCCGCCGTATTTCCAATTAACGAGCGAAAAGATGAATATCACGATGAATAGGAACCAGGCGATCGCCGCGGCGTAACCGACGTTCTGCCAGGTATAAAGGTTATTGAATATGTAATATTCGATGGTGGTCGTCGCCCCGCCAGGGCCGCCGCCGGTCATTATATAAGCCTGCATGAAACCGCCCTGGAACCCCCCGATTATGCTCATCAAAAATATGAAGAACGTCGTCGGGCTTATCTGCGGCCAGGTTATCGCCCAGAACTTCTGCCAGCCGTTCGCCCCGTCTATCTCGGCCGCCTCGTAAAAATCCCTCGGTATCCCCTGCAGCGCGGCGAGGTAAAGTATCATGTTCATGCCGCCGATGGCGATCCAGAAGTTCATGAGCATCAACGACGGCTTTGCCCATCCCAGGGAATTGAGCCATAACGGCCCGACTATATTGAAGCCGAGGAACTTTCCGATCCAGTAGATTATATTGTTGAGCATCCCGAAATCGGGATTAAATATCCACAGCCAGAGTATTGCCACGGCCACGCCCGGGCATATCGAAGGTAGGAAGAAAAGCGTCCTGAAGACCGATTCGCCCTTGATCTTACGGTTGAGCGCGATCGCCAGGCCGAGTGACGCCATCATGCATATAGGGATCGAGAACATCAGGAATATGGTGTTCCAGAGGTATTGCCAGAATTTAGGGTCGTTGACGACGAGCTTGCCTCCCTCGGAATGGAACCCGAGTAGGTCTATGAAATTTTCAATGCCGACGAACTTGGGCGGCCAGGTTATTATATCCCATTTATAGAAGCTCAACAGCAGGGACACGAAGACCGGCAGGAAAGTAAAGACCATGAACCCGATCAGGTTCGGAGAGAGGAACAAATACGCCGCGAGCGTCTCTTTCGCGCGAGCCTTAAGTGCCATTTATACCTTGCGCCTCCAGTAAGTCTTTTCCTTGTCGTCTTCCAGGATGATCCCCTTCCCGGCCAGCTCTTCCCTTATCCTGTCGGATTCCTCGAAATCCTTCTTCTTCTTCGCCTCTATGCGGGCGTCTACCAGTTTTTGTATCTCGTTATCCGACATACCCTTTGATACTGTCTTGAAGCTGAGGCCCAGGATCCCGCCCAGTTCCCGGAGGGTACTTTCAAGATATTTTATCACAGAAGCATCTTCATTTCTATCAAGTATTTTGTTCCCGGCGCTGACCAGGTCGAAGAGCGCTCCGAGGGCAGCGGGCGTATTGAAATTGTCATCCATTCCGGCCTCGAACGCGGCCTTTAAACCGCCTATCTCGCCGTTATTTTTCGCCGCGGCGGCCTTCTTACCGGCCAGGCGCCTCTCTATCTTGTCAAACAAGACAAGAAATCTTTCATAGGCGCTCTTCGCCGCATCCATCTTCTCCCACGTGAAATCTATCGGGTGCGAATAATGCGCCCCAAGGAAGAATATCTTCAGGACGTCCGAAGGATAACGCGCGAGGACATCCTTGATCGAGACGTAATTTCCGAGCGATTTGGACATCTTCTCGCCGTTTATCGTCAAAAGCCCGTTATGTATCCAGTAATTGGCGAAGGGCTTTCCCGTCGCGCATTCCGACTGGGCTGTCTCGTTCTCGTGGTGCGGGAATATCAGGTCGCGGCCGCCGCCGTGAATATCGAAATTGTCGCCGAGATATTTCGTCGACATCGCCGAGCACTCTATATGCCAGCCCGGCCTGCCCTTGCCCCACGGCGAATCCCACTCCGGCTCGTTCGCCTTCGCGGATTTCCACAGCGCGAAATCTAGCGGGTCTTTCTTCTTATCCCCG
>JAQTVK010000099.1 GCA_028706795.1 Candidatus Omnitrophota bacterium
TATTAAGTCAAAACGCCTGCGTGCGGTAAATCCCAATGCAATACTGGTTCAGGCCCCCTTTCTTTTCATCCTCGGCGCAAGCAGGACATATGGCTTGCCGCTGACAGGATTATCCCTGACGACAACAACTGTCTTGTATACCTTCTCTATCAATTCATAGCTGATGACTTCTTTCGGCGCGCCGATGGCGGCGATGCGGCCGCCGTCCATGAGCATCAGCGTGTCGCAATATTCCGACGCCAGATTAAGGTCGTGGAAGACCGCGACGATGGTGATGTTCCCGCGTTCACTCAAATCCTTTATAAGGTCAAGTATCTGGACCTGGTGCGATATGTCAAGGTGTGATGTAGGCTCGTCGAGGAATATCAGGCGCGGTTCCTGGGCAAGCGCCCTGGCGATGAATATCCTCTGCCTCTCTCCTGCGCTGATCTGGTCTATCTGGCGGGATATGAGCCCGGAGCAGTCGGTCATCTCTATCGCGCGCCGGACTGCCTCAAGGTCTTTCTCCGATTCCCCCTTCAGCGGATGGAGATACGGGAACCTGCCCATCATCACTATCTCAAGGCACGTAAACGGGAATATTACGCCGGATTCTGAGGAGACGAACGCCACAGACGCCGCGAATTCCTTCATCGGCATCCTGTATATGTCTTTTCCGTCAATGGTTATAGTGCCGGCTGCCGGATGCAGGACGCGGCTTAACATCCTCAAAAATGTCGTCTTTCCCGCTCCGTTCGGGCCGATGATCCCGATGAAACTGCCGCTTGTGGTAAAGAAGGAGATATCTTTAATAACCGGTTCTCTACCATAACCGCCCGTTACCGACTCGGCCTTAAGAAGCGTCATCTGGCCCTCGATCTCTTCCTTAATAAGTACAAAAAGAACGGCCCGCCGCATAAAGCCGTTATAACACCCACCGGCACCTCGGCCGGGAGCATCACCATCCTGGCAATAAGATCACAGAAGATAAGGAACGCGCCGCCGGCGACGAACGAAACGGGTATGACAGCCCTGTGGTTGGCCCCTATCACCAACCTGACAAAATGGGGTACTATCAGCCCGACGAAACCGATCATTCCTGCCGCGGATACCGCCGCGCCTGTGATGACCGACGCTATGATGAAGAGCCGCTTCTTGGTCCTCTCGATATCGACCCCGAGGTGCGCGGCTTCCTCTTCCCCGAGTGAGATGGCGTTAAGCTCCCTGGAATTAAGGGCCGCGAGGATGACCGCCGTGATAACTATTATCACCACCGATAAAAGCAGTTTCATATCGAATATCTGGAGGTTGCCGAGCAGCCACCATATTACGCTGTGCAGGTATTCCTTCTCGGAAAATGATACGAGGAAGATCACGACAGACGAAAGCACGGCCCCGACTATGACGCCGGTCAATAAGAGGTTCTGTATCGGTATCCTCCCGT
This sequence comes from Candidatus Omnitrophota bacterium, assembly GCA_028706795.1. GTDB lineage: Bacteria > Omnitrophota > Gorgyraeia > Pluralincolimonadales > Pluralincolimonadaceae > Pluralincolimonas. The sequence continues at coordinate 1,424 of JAQTVK010000099.1, forward strand.
TGACCTCAGATATCCTGTATACAATAAAGAACGCGGCCACCGCTCCGAGGAAAGCCCACACGGGAAGCGCGCTTAAACCCAGGAAATTCTGCACGCCTAATACGATGGTCGATATTACCGCGCCGAGCGCCGCGCCGCTCGAAATGCCGAGGACATACGGCTCGCATAAAGGATTGCGCATAAGCCCCTGCAATATCACGCCGGCTACCGACAGTCCGCCGCCGACGGTCAAGGCGAGCAATATCCTTCCCGCCCTGAGGCCAAGTATGCGCTTGTCCATATCGGTAAGCGCGGAGAGGAGACCGACCTTTGCCGCCCCGAAATAGACCGAGACCGCGGCGACCGCGACCAATATCGCAGCCGCGATAATGAAGGCCTTACGCCCCCTCTTTCTTGATATTTGTGACGCCTCACGCACTTGCATCGGCTATTTATAGAACCTTTCGTTCAATTGGACGACGGCATCTGCCAGCCGCGGGCCGGGCCTGAAGAGAATATTCGGCTCAATATCATCATAGACCCTGTTTTGCCTTATTGCCTTGATCTTATCCCACCCGAATCTCTTTGAGAGCGACTCGGCCGCGCCCTCTCCCTTTATCATATAGCCGAGTATTATCACGTCCGGATCGCGCTTGACTATCAATTCCGGGCTGAATTGTGAGAACGGCCTCGGCGCGTCGGAGGTTATATTGACCCCTCCGGCAACCGTTATCATCTCGTCGATAAAAGACCCCTTGCCTGCGGTCATTATGGGGTCGTGCCATATCTCGAAATATACCTTCGGCCGTCTATTTGGCTCTGTCAGGCCGGCCTTTGCCGAGACAGCAGATATGGTCTTCTTCATTTTATTTGTCAATGAGACGGCTTCATCCCCTTTTCCGCACGCTTTGCCTATCGCGATGATCGAATCATATAATTCCGGGAAATTCTTCGGGTCTGAGACCATTACCCTGAGCCCTAACGCTTTTAATTTCCCGACGGCCTGCGCCTGTTCCAGTCCTGTGGCGAGGATGATGTCAGGCTTAAGGACGAGTATCTTCTCTATACTAGGCTCGCTGAATGAACCGGCCTTCTCTTTATTTTTTACTTCGGGAGGGTAATCGCAATAAGTGGAGACCGCGACAAGATTTTCTTTTAGGCCGAGAGCGCAAGCTATCTCTGTCGTGCTAGGCGCAAGCGAGATGATCCTCATCTGGCCCGCCTCGGAATTCCGGCAGATAAAAAGCAGCATGAAAGCTATGATAATTTTTCTCATATCAACGCTACGGCAAGCGCGAGGGCCGTGATCTCCATTATCTCCCCCAGCGCGCCCATCGTGTCCCCTGTCACCCCGCCGAATTTCCTGAAAAAATAACTGTCGAACGCTAAAATGACGCAGGATGCCGCGGGTATAAAGACAAACGCTTTTAATCCGAAAATAAGGAAAAGGACCGCTGCCGCGGTGAGCAACGCAACCGCGATATTCCTCTTCTCTAAACGCCCGGCGAATTTCTTTCCAAGCCCTTCCGTATCCCTCGCGTAAGGATAGAGCGCGCTTGAAGCGACGAATGATGTCCTGCTTAAGACCGCCATCGCTACCAATGCCCCCTCGATCACCCCATTAGGAAGCGAGATAAGAAGCGAATATTCCGCGATAAATAAAAGTACGACAGAGGCGAGCCCGACCGCTCCGGGCCTTCCTTCTTTCATTATCTCGAGCATCCTCTTCCTGTCGGCGCCGCTGGCTATCGCGTCGAAAGTATCTATGAAGCCGTCTATGTGGAGCCCGCCGGATATGATGACGTTTATTATCATAATAAAAGCGCAAACGGCCGCATGCGGCAAGAAGACGATCAAAATATTGTATGACAGCGCGAGAAGAGCGCCGGCAAAAAGCCCGACCAGCGGGAAATAAGCCATCGATCCGGCAAGGTCTTTATCGGTTATCCCGCCTTTGATCTTTACGGGTATGGATGTCAAAAATTGCAGGGCGACCAGTATCTGTCTCATTCCTCTTCGGAAACCCCCGCTTCGGTAAATGTCGCCATCTCGTTCAATACCTTCACGGCCGCCTCGATTATACCCATCGCGAGCGCCGCGCCGGTCCCTTCCCCCAGCCGCATATCAAGATTCAACAGCGGCCTATGGCCGATGCGCCTTAAAATAGCCAATTGCCCCGCCTCGACCGATTGGTGCGCAAAAAAAAGATAATCTTTCACGGCCGGGCACATTTCAAACGCTATCAGGGCGCCGCAGGAAGCTATGAACCCGTCTACCGCGACAGGCACCTTCTTTGATGCGGCGGCTAATATTACGCCTGCGATCCCGCCTATTTCGAATCCGCCCACTTTGGAAAGGACGTCTATTGGGTCTTTCGGGTCGGGTTTATGCAAAGACAACCCTTTCTTTATGGCATCGACCTTGCGGGCATAAGAAGTATCATCTATACCCGTCCCCCTGCCGGTCACCAATGCAACGTCTTCTCCCGTAATTGCGGCGACGATCGCGCTCGAAGCGGTAGTATTGCCTATGCCCATATCGCCGACACCCGCCAACTCGATCTTTTCTTCGGCATACGCCTCATCGAAAGCTTCCATGCCTCCGATAATAGACTTCAGGGCCTCTTCCCTGGTCATCGCGGGGACTTTGGCGAAATTCTTAGTCCCGTGGTTCACTTTTTTATCCTTAAAATTCGGCGCTTTATCCGCTTTTATCTTTTCTTTCACTCCCATATCTACGACGATGACCTCGGCCCCGGCGGCCCTGGCCAGGACATTAATGCCTGCACCTCCCCTCAGGAAATTATAGACCATCTGCGGGGTGACTTCCTGGGGATAGGCGCTGACGCCTTCCTCACAGACCCCGTGGTCGCCGGCCATCGTGAATATCACTTTATTCTTTACCGAGGGTTTCAGGTTCCTGGTTATTGCGACGACGCGCGCGGCTATCTCCTCAAGCCGTCCC
>JAQTVK010000100.1 GCA_028706795.1 Candidatus Omnitrophota bacterium
TCGATATGGGGTAGTGCAACGATTACTATTCGGCGATAAAGATAGCGCTGGCGCTTGACGGTGCGTTCAACTGCGGCGTCAACGACCTTCCGCTTTCAATAATTCTTTCCTGGTATGAGCAGAAGGCGGTCTGTATCCTCATTACGCTGCTTTCCCTGGGCGTGAAGAACATAAGGATAGGCCCGTCGCTCCCGGCATTCGTGTCGCCTAATGTGCTCAAAGTCCTCGTCGAGAAATTCGGCGTGAAACCGATTTCCACTTCCGACGCGGACCTGAAGGAGATTTTGGGATAATATGGTGTATAGTATAGACACTAAAAAAAGGAGGGCAGTACCATGATGAGGATGATGGGTGTGCTGGTTCTGATTCCTGCATCCGCGTTGCTTACAGCCAGTTTTTTTGTATTGTTCGCGCTCGAAAGGGTAAAAGAGGCCGGCCTGAAGAACTTCGGCAAAGTGGTTGCCGTTGTCTTGCTCGTCGTGTCCGTGCTGTTGTACGCGAAGGGCATTTATACTATCGCGACGGGATCATGCCCGATGATGGAAAGCAAAAGCCCGATGTGCGGAATGGGCATGGGGATGGGAAAACATGAAATGATGGAAAAAGGCATGATGGGGAAAGGTATGTCAAAATGAAAAAATCAATATTCGCGGTAATGGCAGTATGTTTCATAGCTTCGCTGGCCCATGCGGCGCCGATGAAGCCGATGATGATGAAGGGCACGATAATAGATAATATGTGCGCCGGAGGCCATAAAGCGGACATGGCGACGTTTATCAAAACGCATACGAAAAGCTGCGCCCTTATGCCCGCTTGCGAGAAGAGCGGATATTCGCTGTATTCGGACGGCAAGCTCATGAAATTTACCGACGCAAGCAACAAGAAGATAGCTGACTTCCTTAAAATGAAGAGCAGTAAACTTAACGTCGATGTCGAGGTCAACCATGCCGGCGATAAGCTCGACCTGGTCTCGATAAAGAACGCTAAATAATTAAGTGAGCTGTCACCAAAATTATAGACGCCCCGCTTCCAAGAGCGGGGCGTTTTGCGTGTAAACCTTTCGGATAATTTTACGTCTAAATAGATACGTGGTATAATATCTAAAATGAGAAAAGGCGTAAAATACATACTGGCCGGGGCAGTGATAATATTTATGTGCGGCGGAGCGCGCGCTGAAGGAGCCGCTGCTGCGCCTGCCGGCCCCGCGGCGGCGGAATCCATAACTCCCATGACGTGGGGCGATTGCGTCAAGGAAGCCGCGAAGAACAATCCCGACCTCGTCTCATCCCAACAGTCCATAAAGAGTTCCCAGGCCGACAAGACGATATCAGCGAGCGGCCTATTCCCCCAGATAAGCACGGACCTTAACGCCTCCAAGTCGAAAAGCTCAGGCGGCAGCTCATCTGGCGGCACATCAGGCGGTTCCAGCGCGGTAAATAATTTCAATTACGGTGTAACAGGCAACCAGCTCCTTTTCGACGGTTTCCAGACTATAAATAAAGTGAACGCGGCCAAGGAAAACATCAAAGCAGCCCAACAGAGCTATGATTTTACGTCCTCGCAGGTAAGGCAGCGCCTTCGTGCGGCTTTTGTCAACCTGCTTAGGGCGCAGGAATCGGTCAAGATAAGCCAGGAGATCTATGAGCGCCGCCGCCAGAATTATGAACTGGTCACCCTGCGTTATGAGAGCGGAATGGAAAATAAAGGTTCCCTCCTTACCGAGGGGGCGAACGTCAGGCAGGCGATGTATGAGATCTCGGTGGCGAAAAGGAATGTAGACCTCGCGCGCCGCCAGCTGACAAAAGAAATGGGCCTCCTGCAGATCGTGCCTGTGGAAGCGAAAGGCGATTTTATCGTCAAGGATCCCGCGACCGAGAAACCGGATTTCATTGCGCTTGCCGCGAACCACCCCTCCCTCCAACAGCTTATAGCGAAGAAGAACGCCGCGGCTTATAATGTGAAAACGGCGAAAGGCGAATTTCTTCCGACGATAACCGCGCAGGGCAGCGCCAATAAAAGTGATACGCGGTGGCCGCCCGAAGGCAACCAATGGAGCATAGGCGCGGCGGTATCATTCCCGATATTCGAGGGCGGCAAGCGCTTCGCGGATGTCTCGAAGGCCAACGCCCTGCTTATAAAAGCGGAAGCGGACGAAAGGAGCTCGAGGGACGGGATAATACAGAGCCTCACCGATGCGTGGACGAGCCTTCAGAACGCCCTGGAGAATGTCGACGTCCAAAACCAATTCTTGATCGCGAGCAATGAGCGTGCCAAGATAACCGAAACGCAATATTCCACGGGATTCGCGTCGTTTAACGACTGGATAATAATCGAGAACAATCTTGTTGCGGCAAAGAACGCTTATTTGAATGCCGAGGCCCAGGCGCTGACGGCCGAGGCCAACTGGATACAGGCGAAAGGAGAAACTCTTGAAAACATCGAATAAAAAATGGAAAGTGTTCCTCTCCATAATTATCGTTATCGGGATCGCGGCGTTCTTCTATATGAAATCGAAGGGCGGCTCGGCAGATAAGGAAGCGACCGCCGAGATAACGGCCGCAATAGGCCCGATCCAGAGTTTTATATCGACCACGGGAACGGTCCTCCCGCAGAACCGCCTTGAACTTAAGCCGCCGGTGGCCGGCCGCGTCGACAAGATCCTCGTCCATGAAGGCCAATTAGTAAAGATCGGCGAGACGCTGGCGTGGATGAGCTCGACCGAGCGGGCGGCGGTATTGGACGCTGCCAGGGGAAAAGGGGAGTCAGAGCTGAAATATTGGGAAGACGCTTATAAGGCCATACCGTTATTGTCGCCTATCGACGGCGAGGTCATCGTCGCGACGGTCCAGCCCGGGCAGACACTGACAACCGCCGAAGCCGTGATAGTCCTGTCGGACCGCCTGATAGTCAGGGCGCAGGTCGATGAGACCGATATCGGGAAGATAAAGCTCGGCCAGCCCGCGACCGTGAGCCTCGACGCGTTCCCGGAGACGAAAGTCAATACTACGGTCGGGCATATATATTATGAGTCGCAGACGGTGAATAATGTCACGATATATAATGTAGACCTGGTCCCGGAAAAAGTCCCGGATTTTTTCCGCTCGGGAATGAACGCGAACATAGATTTTCTGGAACAGAAAAAGGAAGACGCCCTGCTCCTGCCGAACGAGGCCGTGCATAAGGATAAGGACGGAAGTTATGTCCTGTTGAGCCGGGGCCCGGAGAAGGAACCGGTCAGGCAGGCCGTCACGACCGGGATCTCCGACGACAAGAATACCGAGATATTATCGGGGATAACCGCGAACGAGAAGATAGTCGTGAAGGCCCAAAAATACGCCCTTCCCACCGCCGACAACGCGAAAAACCCGTTCCTGCCTTCAAGGAACAGAAGCTCAAACAAAAAATGATAGAAATAAAAAATTTTAAAAAGTCGTATTCTATGGGCGAGGCCGAGGTGCACGCGCTCAATAATGTATCCCTGAAGATAGAGGCGGGTGAATTTGTCGCCATCATGGGCGCGTCAGGGTCGGGCAAGTCGACGCTGATGCATTTGATGGGGCTTTTGGACAGGCCGGACTCGGGCTCATATCTTTTAGGCGGCAAAGACGTCACGAAACTCTCCGACGATGAACTCGCCGCTACGCGAAACCGGCTTGTAGGTTTTGTATTCCAGCAGTTCTTCCTATTACCAAGGATGACCGCGCTCGAGAACTCCGAACTGCCGCTTATCTACGCGGGCAAGCGCCACCTGAAAGAACTCGCGCGCAAGAGGATGGAGGAAGTCGGCCTCGGCGAACGTATGACGCACCAACCGAACGAGCTCTCGGGCGGACAGCAGCAGCGCGTCGCGATAGCGCGTTCGCTCGTAAATGACCCGCTGATAATTTTAGCCGACGAGCCGACCGGGAACCTTGACTCAAAAAGCAAGGAAGAGATACTCGCGGTATTAAAACAATTGAACGATAAAGGCAAGACGCTCATTATCGTCACGCACGAGACCGAGATCGCTGCGCACGCGAAGCGCATAATAAAAATGCGGGACGGCGAGATAATCTCGGACGAGCTTAATTGCAAAGAGAAGGAAAAATGCGCGCCTTCGCCGGAGGCGGAAATATTAAGGGCGGCGTTCGATAAAGAGCAGAAATTCTCGCACGAGGCCGAATTCCTCGATTACATCCGCCAGGCGGCAAGCGCGATGTGGTCGCACAAGATGCGCACATTCCTTTCCGTCCTCGGTATCCTGATAGGCGTCGCGGCGGTCATCGCGATGCTGGCGCTGGGGCAGGGGGCGCAGGAAACGATATCAAAACAATTATCGTCACTGGGC
>JAQTVK010000101.1 GCA_028706795.1 Candidatus Omnitrophota bacterium
CAGATAGACCTCGGCAGGACCGAGGACCTGGTTGGCCTGATCATAAACTGGGAGACCGCGTACGCGAGATCCTATGACGTCCTGATATCCGAGGACGGGAAGAATTGGGAAGATACCTATTCAACCACGGAAGGCGAGGGGATAGTCGACGACGTATATTTCGGGAGGAAGAAAGCGCGATTCATAAAACTGGACTTTAAGGAGCGGGGCACGGCATGGGGATATTCGATCTGGGAGATCAGGCTTAAAGGGCTCGATGACGAGATACCCATCAAGACCTCGAACGATAACGGCAAGACAATTGTCTCGATCGAGCTAAAGAAAGACAGGAACATCGGCGCTTTATTTATAACGTGGGGGAAAGACCATCCGAAATCGTACCGCGTAGAGATCGAGGGCGGAGATAACGGCTGGAAGACCGTCTATAATAAAGAGGTTTGCGCTGGCGGCCAGGACAGGATATATGTTAACATATTCGGGAAACACCAAATTAAAATCACCTGTGAAAACAACAAAGGGAAGGAAAGCGTGATGAAAAAGATCGAATTCAAGGACTGGGACGATATCGCCAAACACAAGGGCTTGGACAAGGCCCGCGGCCTTTCCGGCTGGGAGGGCTCCAAATTCAAGACTTTCATCGGGAAGGACGGTTCTTTTGCCGTCTATCCTTACCCGTTCAGGGTCAGTTTCTGGGTGGACGATAACGACCGGCTCTATACTCCGGAAACGCTCCATACCGACTGGAGATTGGTCGACGGTGGATACCCGGTAACGGTCGTATCGTGGAAAGGCGACGGCCTCGAGGGGGAGACAAAGATCTTCTCCTGGTTCGATGAAAAACTCGGCAAAGTGCTGACTTTCGCAAGGGAATCGGTCAAGAACACAAGCGCGCAGGATAAAGAAGTGACGATACTGGCGGTCATACGCCCGAATCCGCTCTATCCCAAATGGAAAGTTACGGATATGAAGACGATCGATTACGACGCCGACCATACCGTAAAGATAAACGGCGCACCGCGGCTCTTTCTCGACGAAAGGGCGGGAGGCCCTCTGGGGAAAGACCTGAAGGATTCTCTATCTTACAGGAAAAAGATAGCAGCCGGCGGGACCGAGTCTCTCGATTTCGTCGTACCGTCCGGCACAGGGGCGGAGTTGTCATTTAACGACATCAAAGACCTGGGTTTCGACGAAGCCCTCGAGCTGACGCTCAAATACTGGAAAAGCCGCGTCCCCCTCCAAATGAACATCCCGGATAAGAGATACAGCGACTGTTTCTATTCGTCGCTCTATTATATCCTGATAATGGACGAGGAGCATAAACTCTTCCCCGGCCCGTATGAATACACTTCACTCTTCCTGCACGACGCGGTCGATATGGACAACGCGCTCGACAAGGCCGGGCTCACCGAAGAAGCGCTTGCCTCGACCGAATATTTCAATTACAAGGAAGGCGGCGGGTACGTTGACGAGCTCGGTGGCAGCATCTTCGGGCTCTACGAGCATTACCGCCTGACAAAAGACGTAAAATACCTGGAGGCTGTATATCCGCGAATGAAGTCGGCCTGCGAGCTAATCAGGAAGCTCCGCGGACCGCAGATGTCGCTTCCTAAGGAAGATCCGGCTTACGGGCTGCTTCCAAAAGGGGTAAGCCAGGATAATTTCAAGATCCCGGCCTACCTTTACGTAGATGACTGGTGGGCGATGATCGGCCTTAAGGCGGCGGCCGAGACGGCGCAGATACTCGGCAAGGCAGATGACGCCAAATGGATAAAGGCCGAATACGAAAGCCTCCATTCCGCCACCATCGCGAGCATCGAAAAATCGATGAAGAAGAACGGGCTGTCGTTCATGCCCGGGTTCGCCGACTACTGGCCTAAAGAGATGCGCATAATGGACATGGAACACCGCATACTGGGCGATACCCAGATGGCATGGGCGCACAGGCCGGCATTATTTCCGGGTGAGAATATGGGCATACCGGTACCTACGGAACTGTTCAAGGCCTCATACCGGCAGTATTGGAAGAACGCCGGGAAATTCTCGGACTATGACGGCGGGTGGTTCGTCGAGTACGAACAGCTCTTCTGGGGTTATAATTTCAAGCTCGCGCATCCTTTGATATACCTTGGGATGGAGGACGTCGCGCTCAAGAGTATCGAGTGGGGTATAGAGCACCAATCCTGCCCCGGCGGATGGATGGAGGCGATGCCTACCAAGGTCAACTCGAAAGGGCTGAGGGAGATCACCGAAGGGATTGTCGGCGACGTCCCGCACGGCTGGTCGGCCGCGCATTATATTTTGCTGCTGCGCGACATGCTTTTTCGCGAGGACGGCGATAAACTGGTGCTCTTGTCCTGCATCCCGGACTCGTGGCTCGATGACGGCAAGGTCATAGAGATAAAGGACGCGCCGACGTATTTCGGCAAGGTGTCCTTCAAGGTTGCGAGTTCCCGCGCCAAAGGCTCGGTCAAATTGACTATCGATTGCGCGACTCCGCCGGCAGGGGGGTATGTCCTGACGCTCGGAAAGAATAAAGTCCAGGTCCCCGCGGACACGAAGGAACTGGAAATAAAGTTCTGACATGGCGAAGTTCAAGCTTGTCTCATCTTTTAAGCCTGACGGCGACCAGCCGCAGGCGATAAAGGCTCTTTCCGAAGGGCTTCTGGGCGGCAAACATTACCAGGCCCTCCTCGGCGTCACCGGTTCCGGCAAGACCTTCACGATGGCAAATGTCATCGAGAAGACCGGCAAACCGGTCCTGGTCATCTCCCATAATAAGACCCTCGCGGCCCAGCTTTACAGCGAATTCAAGGAATTCTTCCCGGAGAACGCGGTTGAGTATTTCGTCAGTTATTACGACTATTACCAGCCCGAAGCGTATATCCCGCAGACAGACACCTATATAGAAAAAGACTCCTCGATAAACGACCGCCTTGACCGGCTGCGCCTGGCCGCGACATCCTCGTTGATGTCCAGGGATGACGTGATAATTGTCGCCAGCGTCTCCTGTATCTACAACCTCGGTTCTCCGGAGGATTATTCGAACATGATGGTTGTGCTCGATAAAGGGCAGAAGATAGACCGCGACGAGGTCCTGCGCAGGTTATTGAACATACAATATGAGCGCAACGACATCGAGTTCATCCGCGGCAAGGTCCGGGTACGCGGTGACACGGTCGAGATATTCCCGGCGTATTCGGAAAAGGCAATAAGGGTATCGATGTTCGGCGACGAGATAGAGAAGATAACCGAGTTCGACCCCGTCTCGCAGAAAGTAACATCGCAGCTCGACCGCGCGGCGGTCTACCCGGCGAAACATTTCCTTACCTCGCCCCCGAAGATAGAAGAAGCTGTAAAACTGATAAAAGAAGAACTTGCCGTGCAGCTGGAATATTTCCGCACCAAAGGTAAACTCCTTGAAGCCCAGCGCCTCGAGAGCCGCACGAAATACGACATGGAGATGCTCCAGGAGATAGGCTATTGCCACGGCGTCGAGAATTATTCGCGCCACTTAAGCGGCAGGCCGGCCGGAGCGAGGCCATATTGCCTCATAGATTATTTCCGGAAAGATTTCCTGATGATAATAGACGAGTCGCACGTGACCATCCCGCAGGTAAGGGGGATGCATGAGGGCGACCGCTCGCGCAAAAAGACGCTCGTCGAGTTCGGTTTCCGCCTGCCGTCGTGCCTCGACAACAGGCCTCTGCGTTTCGACGAGTTCGAGATGCTGATGAAAGAGGCGATATTCGCGTCCGCGACGCCGTCCGAATACGAAATATTGAAATCCGGCGCGAAGGTTGTCGAGCAGCTGATACGGCCGACAGGCCTTGTCGACCCGGAGATAATAATAAAGCCGACCGAAGGCCAGGTCGACGACATCATCGTTCAGGTCCGCGAGCGCGCCAAGAAGAAAGAGCGCGTCCTCGTCACGACGCTCACCAAGCGCATGGCAGAGGACCTATCGGCATATTTAGAGGACCTTGACCTGCGCGTAAAATATATACACTCGGATATCGACGCGATAGAAAGGGTAAAGATACTCAAGGAATTGCGGCAGGGCCAGTTCGATTGCCTTGTCGGCGTAAACCTGTTAAGGGAAGGGTTAGACCTCCCTGAGGTCACGCTTGTCGCGATACTCGACGCCGACAAAGAGGGGTTTTTGCGTTCCGAGACGTCGCTTATCCAGCTTTCTGGAAGAGCGGCCCGCCACATCAACGGCCAGGTAATAATGTATGCCGATAATATCACCGGTTCTCTCAAGCGCGCGATAGGCGAAACAAACCGTA
>JAQTVK010000102.1 GCA_028706795.1 Candidatus Omnitrophota bacterium
CGAAAGCGGGAAAAATTCCATCCAGGACCTTACGACTTTCCAGAATTGGCACTTGAAGTACACCCTGCAGGCAGTCAAGGGCGTTTCCGAAGTAAGCACCGTAGGAGGGTTCGTTAAGCAATACCAGGTCGTCATAAACCCGAACGCCCTCCTCGCTTACGATATCCCGGTAAATGAAGTCATAATGGCGCTGAAAGAATCGAACAGCGAGGCCGGGGCGAGGCTTATAGAATTCTCCGGGAAAGAATACATGGTGACTTTGAGGGGATATATAAAGTCGCTAAAGGATATCGAAGAGGTCGTCCTGAAGGCCGGCAAGAACGGCGTCCCTATAAGGATAAAAGACGTTGCCAGGGTGCAGTTCGGGCCCGACATAAGAAGAGGGCTTGCCGAGCTTGACGGCAAAGGAGAAGTCGTCGGCGGGATAGTTACGATGCGCTACGGCGAGAACGCCCTCAAAGTGATAGAAGACGTAAAAAATAAATTAAAAGAGATACAATTGCCCCAAGGCACGAAACTCGTCGTAACTTATGACAGGTCCGACCTCATCCACAGGGCGATAGATACTTTAAAGAGAAAACTGATCGAAGAAATGGCCGTGGTCAGCCTCGTCATCATCATCTTCCTGCTTCATGTCCCCTCGGCCCTTATACCGATCATAACGCTGCCGGTAGCGGTGATAATATCGTTTATCCCGATGTATTTCATGCACTTGACGTCGAATATCATGAGTTTGGGCGGCATCGCTATTGCCATAGGCGCCATGGTGGACGCCGCTATCGTCGTAGTCGAGAATTACCACAAGAAGCTCTCGCAGTGGGAAGAGGAGGGAAAGAAGGGCGATTTCCATCCGCTCCTCATGGAAGCGGTAAAGGAGGTCGCGAGGCCGTCGTTCTTCTCGCTCCTGGTGATCTCCGTATCTTTCATCCCGATCTTTACGCTCGAGGGATTTGAAGGCCGGATGTTCAAGCCACTCGCATTTACAAAGACTTTCGCGATGTTCTTCGCGGCAATCCTCGCGGTGACCCTCGTGCCGGCGATAATATTCCTGATCACGAAGGTAAAATATTACTGTTTCAGGCCGAAATGGTTCTGCAATATCGTCAACAGTATTTTTGTCGGCAAGATACATTCCGAGGAGAAGCATCCAATAAGCAGGATATTGTTTAAATTATATGGTCCTGTCGTGCGCTTCACACTGAACAGGCCGTATCTCATAATCGCCGCGGCGATCGTCGTATTTGCCGCCACGATGATAACGGCGTTTTTCTTTTCTAATATCGGCTCCGAATTCATGCCGCCGCTGAACGAGGGCACTATCCTGTATATGCCTACGACCCCGCCGGGGATATCCATAGCCGAGGCTAAAAGACTGCTGCGGGTCCAGGATAGGTTATTAAAAAGTTTTCCCGAGGTAGTGAGCGTCTTCGGCAAGGCCGGCAGGGCCGATACGTCCACCGATCCGGCGCCGCTCTCAATGATGGAGACGGTCGTAAACCTCAAACCCCTGAACGAATGGCGCAAAGGGATTACCTGGGAAGGGCTCATATACGGGAAGGGAGGGATGGATGAAAAGCTTCAGCTTCCCGGCCAGGTCAATTCCTGGACTATGCCGATAAAGGCGAGAATAGATATGTTGACGACCGGCGTGCGGACGTCTGTCGGCATAAAGATATACGGCGACGACCTCAAAAAAATAGAAGAGATAGGCGCCCGCATCGAAAATATCCTCAGGGAAGTTAAAGGCACGCGGAGCGTCTACGCCGAAAGGACATCCGGCGGATATTTTGTGGATATTAAATTGAGGAAGGAGCAGATCGCGAGATACGGGCTGACCATAGCCCGGGTGCAGCAGGCGCTCATGTCCGCGGTCGGAGGGGAAGACGTGACCCAGACTGTAGAGGGGAGGGAGAGATTTCCCGTCAATATACGATATCCTCGCGAACTCAGGGACGAAGTGGATAAGCTAAAGAAAACCTATATAACAGGCTCTTCGGGCGCAAGCGTGCCGCTCGAGCAGCTTGCCGATATCAAGCTGACGACCGGTCCGGCCATGATAAGGGATGAGGACGGCCGCCTTACGGGTTACGTCACTATCGACATAGCCGGCAGGGACATAGGCGGTTACGTCAACGAGGCGAAGGCGGCATTGAGCAAAGATCTTACGCTTCCGGCGGGTTATTCCGTCGCGTTCAGCGGGCAATATGAATTCATGGAGAGGGTTAAGGAGCGGATGAAGGTCGTGGTGCCGCTTACCTTGATCATAATCTTTTTCTTGATACACATGAACACGCGGAGTTACGCAAAGACATTTATCGTCCTTCTGGCGGTGCCTTTCTCGCTCATAGGCGTCGTTTGGATACTCTGGCTCCTGCATTATAATATGAGCATAGCCGTATGGGCCGGTATCATAGCCCTGCTGGGTGTGGATGCCGAGACAGGTATCTTCATGCTGTTATACCTGGACTTATCATATGAAGATATGAAAAAGAAAGGCCTGCTTAATACTTTAGCTGACCTTAAAGAAGCTGTGATCCACGGCGCGGTGAAAAGGGTCCGGCCGAAGATGATGACCGCCTGCGTGTTGTTCATAGGCCTGCTTCCCATAATGTGGGCGCGCAGCTATGAGATAGGCGCCGACGTGATGAAGAGGATCGCCGCGCCGCTTGTCGGCGGCATATTAATATCTTTCATCATGGAATTGGTGGTATATCCCGCCATATACCTGCTTTGGAAAAAGAAAGGGCTAAAAGATGGTTAAGCTCCCGGAAGAAGTGATAAAGTTTTTCCACAGCCAGCACTTCACGATCGTTTCTACTATAGACCCGGACGGGATGCCGCATATCTCGTGCAAAGGGATAGTGAAGATAGACGCAGACGGAACGATATACCTGCTCGACCTCTACACCGGGAAGACCCGCGCCAACCTCGAAAGGAATCCCGCGATAAGTTTAAGCGCTGTCGACGAGCATAAATTCAGGGGCTACAGCCTGAAAGGCACTGCGAAGATAATAAAAGAGGAAGAGCTGAAATCGCATATCGTAAAAGCATGGGAAGAGAAGCTCTCCGCAAGGATAGCCCACCGGCTCATCAGAAACCTGTAGGGCGAGCAGGGCCATGAGAGGCATCCCGAGGCGCAGTTCCCGAAGCCGAAATACCTTATAGTGATGACCGTAAACGATATAGTCGACCTGACCCCGCCGCCGCTCAGATAGGTAGACAAATCCTCCCAAAGAAGTTAGAATATCCCGTATGATTGAGAACTTAATCTTATGGATGAACGGGCTGCCGAAGGATGTCGTCGTTCTCATAATTGCGGCGCTTCCTATATCGGAATTAAGGGGGGCGATCCCCGCGGCTCTATCGTTCGGGATACCGATCCAAAAGGCCTTTATTATAGCCGTCATAGGCAACTTCATCCCGGTCATACCAGTCCTTTTTTTACTGGAGCCGGCCTCGAAAAGGCTGAGCAGGTTCAAGCCTTTTGCCCGTTTCTTCGACTGGCTCTTCACGAGGACGCGCAAGAAAGCCGATACGATCCAAAAATACGAAATGTGGGGGCTGGCGATATTCGTTGCGATACCGCTGCCTATGACGGGGGCGTGGTCGGGCGCCATCGCCGCCTCGCTTCTTAAAATGAGGTTTCGTTACGCAGTCGCGGGATGCATCCTCGGCATCGTCGCGGCCGGGATAATAGTATCATTACTGTGCGTCTTCGGTATCATGAGCTGGAAAGCTGTGGTCAAATGAGCCTCCTGTTGCTTGTCGTAATCTGCATCGCGCTGCTTGTCACGGGATATATATTCTACGGCTCGTTCTTGTCCGGGCTACTGAAGCTCGACGCGAAGGTAAAGACGCCCGCGCATGTGTTCAAGGACGGCATCGATTTCGTCCCGACCGGAAGGTCTTACCTGCTGGGCCAGCATTTCTCCGCCATCGCAGCGGCCGGGCCGATCGTAGGGCCGATAATAGCGGGTATATGGTTCGGCTGGCTTCCGACCGTCCTCTGGATAATAATAGGCAGTATATTCATCGGCGGAGTCCACGACTTCTTCTCGCTCACGGCCTCTATCCGCCATCAGGGGCGCTCTATAGCCGAGGTCATCAAGGAGCATAAGAGCAAGAGGGCGTTCATGCTTTTTCTTATTTTCCTTTGGGTCTCGCTGGTATATATAATTACCGCTTTTACGGATATAACGGCAGGGGCTTTCGTCGCCGCGCAATCCGGGCCGGCGGTCGCGTCGTCATCGAT